>JAZDDC010000099.1:0-3484 GCA_036679565.1 Gemmatimonadota bacterium | reverse complement strand
TGCCCAGGTGAAAAGCGCGTTGCTGTTCGCGGGGTTGTTAGGGCGTACCACGATAACCGTTCGCGAGAGAATACCCACTCGCGATCATACCGAACGGATGCTGACCGCACTCGGCGTGACCATTGACGTTACGGACGGCGTGGTGCGCTTACAGCCCATTGATTCTCTGCCGCCGTTTGCCGTTCGCATTCCGGGTGATCCCTCCTCGGCCGCATTTCTCATCGCGGCAGCGCTGTTGTCACCGGGTGGTTCGATGACAGTCGTCGGGGTTTCACTAAATCCCACTCGAACAGCATTTTTGGGCGTGCTGCAACGTATGGGTGCCATTATCCAAACCGATCAAACCGGCGTCGAACTCGGCGAGCCTGTGGGTGACATTGCGGTGGAACCATCCCGTCTTCGGGCAGCGGAGGTCAATGCAGTGGAGATCCCATCGTTGGTCGATGAAATCCCGGTGCTTGCTGCGTTGGCAAGTCGGGCGGATGGCGAGACCGTCTTTCGAGCCGTCGGGGAACTCCGTGTGAAAGAATGTGATCGACTTGCTGCTCTTACCAACAACCTTGTTGCGATTGGAGGGGACGCCTGGGTCGATGGCGAGGATCTTCATGTGCGAGGCTGTGGAGGTTCGTACAGTGGTCAGGTGGATACCGCATTGGATCATCGCATTGCGATGGCGTTTGCCTGTCTCAATGTCCACCAAGCGGTCGATTTACAACTCTCCGAAGATCGATCGCCGGGTGTTAGTTATCCCGGTTTTTTTCAGGACTTAACTCGAGTGGTACAGCGTGCCTGACAATGTGATCGCCATCGATGGCCCAGCCGGGTCGGGAAAATCCACGACGGCTCGAGAGGTTGCTCGACGTGTCGAATTTGCGCATCTGGACAGTGGCGCTTTATACCGGGCCATTACACTCGTTGCCTTGGAAACAGGTAGCGACCTTGACGATCAGCAGCTTGTCCGGCTTGCGACCCAATCGCCGGTAACGCTCGGTTTGGCTGACGATCAGTTCTTTCCGGCCGTTCGTTTGAACGATGTGTCCGATTTCGTACGTTCCGCACCGGTGACGGCGCGCGTATCCCGTGTTGCGGCGTTACCAGGCGTGAGGGCCTGGGCAACTGGTGCGCTTCGCGAAGCCGCGAAGCGCCACCCTCGTGGTGTTGTGTGTGACGGGCGGGACATCGGGACGGTGGTCTTTCCCCAGGCTAAACTCAAGATTTTCTTAACTGCCACGGCTGTCCAACGAGCGAGAAGACGCGCGCGTGAGTTGGACGGTCAGGTACGGATGGAACGCGTGGTTCAGCTCACCCGTGAAATAGCGGAGCGGGACGCCGCGGATTCGAGTCGGGATATTGCGCCGCTGGTGAAGGCGGCCGATGCCATCGAGCAGGACACCTCGGATTTGTCGTTTGAAGAGCAGGTAAGTCGTATCGTTGAGTTAGCACGCAAAGCGTTCTCGTAAGTTGACTTGCCGCATACGCTCTTCTACCTTCTAAGGCTTCCCCATCTCAATTCCGAGGTTGGGGCAAACCTAACCTTAACTTTGTAGTACTCGGTTGCCGTTCCGATGTACTCGGTCGTAATCATGGTCGAAGTTTCACAAGACGCCCCCGCCGACACGGCTCCCCCCATTTCAACGACGGACCTGAGAATCCGCTCTGATCTCCGAGACGAAAGTTACTCGGACGAACAGTATGCGGAGATGTTAGCACTGTACGAAGGTACGCTGCAAAGCATCGCTGAAGGGGAGATCGTCAAATCCAAGGTGCTGCGTGTTACTGATTCCCACGTCATTCTCGACGTCGGCTTCAAGTCGGAGGGTGCCATCTCGATTGACGAGTTCAAATCCGGGGATGCGGTGCAGCCCGGTGACGAAGTCGAGGTGTTGCTGGAACGATTGGAAGACGAAAACGGCGCAGTCATCCTATCGAAGAAAAAAGCCGATTTCATGCGAGTCTGGGAAAAGATTCGCGAGGCCTTCGAAGAGGGGACCCCGGTCGAAGGCGCGTTGCAGAAAAAGATCAAGGGTGGCGTCGTGGTGGATCTTATGGGTGTCGATGCGTTTTTGCCCGGCAGTCAGATCGCGCTGCGCCGTGTTCCCAATATTGATGAACTGTTAGGCGAGCGTTACGAATTCAAGATTATCAAGCTCAACAAACGTCGTCGCAATATCGTGGTATCGCGGCGTGTGATCCTAGAGGCCGAACGCGCCACCAAGCGCGAACACCTCATGAAGGAACTTGAAGTCAGTCAGGTCCGCACCGGTGTCGTTAAGAACATCACGGACTTCGGCGCGTTCATCGACCTCGGTGGTGTTGATGGATTGTTGCACATTACCGACATGAGCTACGGTCGAGTATCTCATCCCTCCGAAATGGTCCGGATGGGAGAAGACCTACAGGTCAAAATTCTCGACATCGATTGGAAGCGCGAACGCATTTCGCTCGGGATCAAACAACTACAGGAATACCCGTGGGAAAACGTCACAGAGAAATATCCGGTGGGCGCCCGCGTGCAGGGGAAGGTTGTCAGCATCACGAACTACGGCGCGTTCGTTGAGTTAGAGCCCGGTATTGAGGGGCTTGTGCACATTAGCGAGATGAGCTGGACACGGAACGTGCGTCATCCCTCCACAGTGGTTTCGATCGGTGAGACCATTGAGGCTGTCGTGTTAAAGGTTGACCCGGGCGAGGAGAAAATCTCGCTCGGTATGAAACAGACCGAAGAAGATCCATGGATGGTGCTGCCGATGAAGTATCCGGTAGGCACACGCATCACCGGTAAGGTGCGTAACCTCACCTCCTTCGGCGCCTTCGTTGAGATCGAAGCGGGCATCGACGGTCTGATTCACATCTCAGACATGTCGTGGACCAAACGAGTGCAACATCCGTCAGAGGTCGTAAAGAAGGGTGACGTGGTCGAAGTCGTCATCTTAAACATCGACGCGGACAATAAACGAATTTCCCTGGGTCTGAAGCAGGCGCAAGATGATCCGTGGTTAAAGATCGGTGAGGATTACGCTGTAGGGCATGAAACTGAGGGTGCGGTAAGTCGATTCCAAGATGGTGGTGTTGTTGTGGATCTTGATGACGTCGAAGGCATCGTGCTGAAAGAGAACTTGGGACTTCCTGACGAACCTCCGGTTGAAGAGCAGATCAAGCTGGGACAACGGGTGGTGGTGACCGTGATGGAGGTTGATCCGATTCATCATCGCATGTTGTTATCGGCTAAGGAATTCCTGGACACCATCGTGGAACTGCCTCAGCACATGATCGATGATGGTGATCCGTACGCGGATCCGGGCCCGGTTGCGATGCCGGACACCGAAGCTGCATCAAAACCTTCCGCCGCAACTGACGATGCGGTGGGCGGCGAAGCAGCACCCACGGATGCGGCGAAAGAACCGGCGCCAGAAGCACCCGCGCCAGAAGCACCTGCGGAAAAAGTGGCCGCAACGGATGAAGCCGCACCGACGGGTGACAAAAC
>JAZDDC010000098.1:0-2093 GCA_036679565.1 Gemmatimonadota bacterium | reverse complement strand
ACCACGCCGCCAAATCGCGTGGTCTGCTCGATCAGGCGAAAATCATCTTGGGCAAGGCCGAGGGGCAACGCGCTTCGATTCAGTGAGGCTCGCACATGAGTCGCGAACGCGCCAACCGTCAGATGGCGCTTCACGCTCCATTCCGCGAGCGCGCCTAGCAGACGGAAACCCTCGGTCTGAGTGAATCCAGAATCGGGTTGCGCGCGGGCGGATGCGCGAACCCTTGCCGTCAGCAGGATGGCGCCGTGAACTTCCGCCCGCAACCGATCACCGGCTTGTACGTCCGCGGACACGCGAAACGCGATTGGATGTCTCTCATACTCGATGCTGGTAGTCGGACCAAACCTCGAGTCGCGCAGGAGCTGCTCCGTCACGCCGTTGAATGCATCGAGCACTACCACCATGGCCTTCGCATGTACGGAGGGTACGGTGACACCGGCCCCGATCGAGATGTCGCTACTTGGTTTTATCTCGTGCAATGATCCTTGGGCAAAGCCAAAGACACCAGAGGGCCACGTTTTTCGGACTTCTGCTCTGACGAGACTTCGGTTTACCGTCGGACTGTTCTTGTTGTTTAGGCGGACGCGAATTTGCCAGTCATCCGCGGCGGGTACCGCGATCTTGACGTCAGTCCGCTGATATAATTCCCGGCGATTGATGCTGCCGCCTAAGTATCGAATACCATTGTCCTGCGTGCGCCACCAATAATCGTCGATCAGTGAAAACGCGCTGGACACCAGGTCCAACTCGTACTCGGCGTCAATCTTGTCGTCGAAGCGTTGTAAAATACCCAGCCGACTCAATCGGCCATCTCCGACCGCATCCCGGTCCTCCAACAATAGCCAGGTCTCGTTTGCCCAGTCCTCCAGCGTAAAGCGAAGTGGGCGCTCGGCTAGTTGTGCGTGCGCCGGCGTTGCGACCGTGATCATGCACACGCCAACCCATGCAAGGCGTGGTCGCACGAGTGCGGTATTCATGGATCGTGCAATGAGCGATTGCGCCAAAAATAGTCGGTATGTGAGGGTCGATCGGAAGTTTCAGAAAGTTGTGGTAAGATCGCGGCAAATGTACGACTATTCGGACGCCCGGAATAGGGCGTACGTCATCGTCGGTTTTGTGTCTCAACCGCGGGGGAAAAAGTCTTTGACGCCCCCCCCCACGGTTTCTGCGGCGTTTTACGGAGCTACGTTGAACGTGACACGCGTGTCAGGATTTCCCTTTACTGTGACGGTTGTGGTGCCCGCGGCATCGAGTTCGTGCAAGATATCCCGCCTCAGTTGTGCTAGATCATCGGTACAGGCAACACCCGGTCCTGTTAGTACCGAATCGATCAGGGTAATCGTGAGATTGTTCCCGGTCGTCTGCGAGTGGTATAACTCACCTCTTCTACAAGAACTACTGCCAAGAGAGATAGCTGTCAGTTGTAGTTGAGCGCCGCGCTCGATGGTCACCGTGTCGTCCACGGCTGAAAACGGGTCGCCGGCCAACAAGACTGAACTACCAACTCGCCTAACTTCCAATGCCACCAGTTCGGCTTCTTCGAGTACCCAGACGGAATCAGGTCCAACCGAGCATGTCGAAGCGCCGACGGAGACAAATGCCGCAACCGCGATGTACCCCCACCATGTGAGGTTACTCCGGATCAATTTTTTTGACTGTGTCATCAGGATCCCTTGAATCGATATTACCGATACCTCGCGTGGGATCACGAGGTCACGCGATCCTTAACCCGGTTTGCGCGTCGCCACCGGGTCTTCTGCGTTCATATATTCAACCATGAAAGCTCGGCACTTTGCGTTCCGGCCGTTGGTTGAATCAGACCTTCCGCGTCTTCTCATCTGAAGGTGCGTACGCCCGTACTATGGTCGAGTTGCTCCGGTTGAAACTCGAGATGCTTGGTGGCGATGCCAGCGCCGCCGACGGTCCAAATGTCGAATCGGGAGATCACCTGCCCGCCATTACCGGTGTGAAAGCCATTTTGCGGATAAATACGTAAGTCACACGCACGCCCTCCCGGTCATTGTCTTGCAAATATGATATGACTATGGTAATATGACTATAGTCATATGAATATGGTATCCAAATCTCAGTTC
>JAZDDC010000097.1:0-14112 GCA_036679565.1 Gemmatimonadota bacterium | reverse complement strand
TGAAGACAAGGATTGGGAACAGGCACTCGATTACGTCGATACGGCGTCTCCGTACGCGCTGACCGGGGCGGTATTCGCGGAGGATCGTACAGCGATCAATCAGGCGGAAAAGAGATTGCGCTACTCCGCCGGAAATTTCTACATCAACGACAAGCCATCAGGTGCGGTGGTCGGACAACAGCCTTTTGGCGGTGCTCGCGCCTCCGGAACGAACGACAAAGCCGGCTCGATGATGAATCTCCTTCGGTGGGTTTCGGCACGGACCTTGAAGGAGACTTTCGTACCACCGACAGATTATCGCTACCCATATATGGAGGACGTGGAGTCGTAACAGTTGGCGACCCGCGTTTTCACTCGTGGGTCGATCATATGGGGAAGGAACCCCGCCGTAGTATAGGCGAGTGTCTCCTCAAGTCGGACATTTCTCCCAACGATACCTAGTCTGGGAGCCGTGCAGTCACGACAGAGGAGACCATGGGAAAACATCGCATCCCGTATGCGTTTACAATCGGGGCGCTTATTGCGTTCAACGCTTGTCAGCCGTTGTCACCAACGGCGGCTCGCGACCAGCTCGGGCGCAACGCCGAAGGAACAATCAGCTTCACACTGCCAGTCGCTGACACGAGTTTTCTTGTCAGCGAGTTATTAGGCGCAGACCTCGACACCATCACCACACCCAGCGGTCTGCTCGGCATCGTACAGTCGGATACCGTCCGTTCCGCCATCGGGGAAGAACTCGAGTTCAACGGTGTCGGTTTTGATCAGTTCAGCTTCAGTTACATCCAAATGTTGGAGACGCAGGAAGCGTCGACGTCCGTCAATTTCCCAGCACCACCACCGGGCGTACCCAGCAACACGATCGCACAAGCGCCCGGCGCACCGAACGACACCATTCAGTTTACGACACCAGGCGGATCACAGGTTCTAAACGCCACTGTAGCGTCTGGTTGGATTGTCCGGACGATGGTTAACAATACGATCTGCAGTGGAACGCTCAGTGTTTCCCTTCTCGATGATGTAGGCGCTGTAGTCGTCGCGTTGCCCGATGTGGCGTTGACACCCGGCGAAGTCCTTACGGATTCAACTGACGCTTCGGGTGCCACGGTTTCCGGGTTTGTGGCCATCAATTCTTCCGCAACGTTTGGGGCGTGCGTGCCGGGCGTCAACGATTCGGTTGCCACGAACATCATCTTTCGACCGATGCAGCTTGCCAGTGTGACTTTGCAAAACGTCACTGAGAATTTTAGCGAGACGTACGATGTGTTGGCGACAGAAACACGACTGAATTCTATCGACACGGTTGACGTGAGTAGCGGGTCGGTGAGTGTTACCGTTTCGAACCGACTGCCCTTGCAAATGTCGTTTGACATTGTGCTGAACGGCTTTTTGGACCCATTTGGAAACCCACTTCGTGATAGTCTGACGATTGCAGCGGCGGTTGGAGATGGGTCCTATGTGTCGGGCACTCTCAGCTTCGACCTGACCGACGTCACAATGATTCCAGCGCTTGCGACTGCCATCGCGAGCGGTACGGTTACGGCAGCCCAAGCGGTGTTGACGCCAACGGTGGTAACCGATGCCGTGCTTGCGGGTGGTGCGGGCGACATCATCGTCCGACGTCTCAGCGGTGATCTTGATCCCGGTTCTACACCCGAGTTGGCGTTGGCCGTCGAAGAGTTTGAAGAATTGAGTGCCGACGATATTGACTTCGGCGATCTCGAGGACGCCATCCAATCGTCCACGCTGAATGATGGCACCATCGCACTTACGATAAGCAACTCTGCCGACATTCCGGTCGAACTGTCCAACTTCACGGTGGGTGTCGTCGAGTTGGACGCACAGGGTCAAATTCCGCGTGACGGTGGTGGGAACCCAATTTACGCGGCGGATTGTAGTGGTTTGCCAACGGTGCTCGTTGCGGCTCCGGGTCTTACAACACTACCGATTTCCCGCGGTGGCACCACCAGCGTGTCTTTAGGGGCGTCGTCAGTCGTTGACTGTTTGGTACACAATCTCATTGATGACGATCGTGTTGCCCTGCTGGCTGTAGGAACCGCCACAGCGGGTGATGGTTCGCAGGCGACAATAACTCGTCAGGATGAGGTAGTGGTCGCGATCGACGTTGTGGTTGGTTTAGACCTCACGATTCCCTCGACCGGTGTCACCTTCACGCGAAATCAGACTGCGGACGGTTTGGATTTGAGTGATACCGATGCGGCAGATCTGACCAGCCGATTGGTTTCAGCGAGTCTTGTTGCCGTCGCTGAAAACTCCACGCCATTCATGGTCGATATTGAAATTGCCATAGTACCCGACTCGGTCGGGGACAATGTGGACATTTTCACGAGACCGGACGCCGTGTTGCTCGACATGGTTTCTCTTTCCAACGCACCCGTCGATGGAAATGGACGCCCAACGAACAGCGTAACCGACAACGTGTCGTTTGCAATTGAAGGTCAGGATGTTCGTGTGGTTCTCGGACGGATCTACACGGCGGGCATACGAATGCGACTATCCCCGCGCTCCGACGGCGGAACGAGAGGCGCGATTCGACCGCAGGACGGGATCGGCATCGACGCCAGTGTAGAAATAGAAGTGAGAAGGGGGAGTTCATGAAATCGCGGCTAGGGGTTTTCGTGGTACTGGCGGCAATGGCCGCTCCGTTGCAAGGACAAACTGTTCCTGACGATCCGCCCGCTCGACATATTGCAATGGGTTATCGGCGCACACCAATGTTTGGTGTCGATCCGTTTCGCCATGTGATGATTCCCCGTTGGGGATTCGTTGTCACGGGTGGCGCCACTGGTGGCAACAACGCGTTGAACTTGCGAGATATCGGCGCGCTCTCGTACTTAGATTCGGAAGACGAAGTGCGTGTTGGGGATGTGATCGATGCCTTGTCGCTGGTTCCACGCGGCCAGGGTGTAGTGGGCACCGGACAAGTCGAAGCGGGCACCTACATGGGTTTGTCACTCGGCTCGCGTCTCACACTTGGCTTTTCTGCTTCGGGTCGTGGGTACGGTTCGTTCGAGTTAGACGATGATGGTGTGGCGCTGCTGCGAGATGGCAACGGCGCGCGCCAAGATTTTACGTTGGGACAATCGCACGTATCCGCGGTGAGCACGGGTGAACTCGGTGCGCATTCGGTTATTCGACTTGGTTCGCCCAACGCGATGCAACTCGCGCTGGGATTTGGCCTGCGTTATGTGCGGCCCGCGATTTTGTTCCAAGCCCGTTCGCTTATTGAAAACGGTGGAATGATCAGAGCCACCGGTGATAGCATCTCAGCCAACCTCGCCGTCGAGGTGCTTAGCACCCTGCCGTCTAGTGGTACAGATTTCTTTTCCGACCTCACCGATCGCATACGCGGAAACATGGGTGGTTCGGGCAGTGTCTTGGGTGATCTCTTGGTTCGCGCACAGTGGTCCGGCTTCGCGATAGAGGGCATGCTCATCAACATCGGAAGCGGTGTCAACTTCACCCAAGTGTCACGTCGTTCCGATTCGCTCGACATCGCTACGACGAACCTGGATGATTTGCGGGAGAGTTTTGATAGTCTGGACTTTGACGTTCGTGATTCGGTTGAGATGTCTGTAATGTTACCGCGTGTAGCACGTGCATCAGCATCGGTGTGGGCCGGTTCCATGCTGCAGTTGGACTTTGCCGCCACCGGAAGCCTTGGTGGGGACATCGAACTACCATTTGTGTTCGACGTTGGATCGACTCTTCGGCTCATCCGTTGGATACCGTTACGAGCCGGTGTGATCCTCGGCGGGTCTCAGGGCACCGGATATTCAGGTGGTTTTGCCATCGAGTCCAGAAACTTCTTGTTCCGAGTATCCGGCCAATCTCTGGGAGGCTTGTTTCAGGAAGCTACGGGGCTTGGCGGTCGGTTCGATTTCGGATTCTTTTTCTAGCAGAAAATAATCCAACATTGCGGAGACGGCCGTTCTGTTTCAGAGTGGCCGTTTTTCTGTAAGTACCTATTTTTCAAAAGCTTAGAGGTTCCCCCACCTAGAGCGATTCGCTCTGCGTCTCTTCGAATCGACGATGGTCGATCACAGCTCGTCAAACGCAGTCCAACTTGAATCTGGACGCACTGCCAACCGGCTCAACTGGGCGTATCTTACTGGCTCAACGAACCGAATGGGAGCAAGACGTGCGCGTACCAACGATGTTCGATACGAAATCGACACTCAAAACGATGTCGTGTGTGCTTGGTGGGTTTTTGGCCGCATGTGGCGGAAATGAAAACGCGGGCAGCGAGACGATGGCCGCGGTAGTGGTGGCGCCTGAGCCCGGCGAGGAATTTTTTTCAGGGATCCGCCAGCTGACGTTCGGTGGTCAAAACGCGGAAGCGTATTTTTCCGCGGATGGTTCGCAACTCATCTTCCAGCGAACCGGCTCGGATGAAGCGTGCGACCAGCAATACATCATGAACATCGATGGATCGGACATGCGACGTGTTTCGTCGGGTCTTGGGCGAACAACGTGTGGATATTTCTACCAGGGGGACGAGCGCATTGTTTACTCGAGCACGGTACACGTGTCGGATGCGTGTCCTGTAACGCCAGATTTCTCACGCGGATACGTATGGCCGGTCCCGGATTTCGACGTTTACACGGCACGTCCGGACGGGAGTGACCTGCAGAGGCTGACCAATCTCGATGCATATGATGCGGAGGCAACGTTGTCGCCGGATGGAATGACCATCGTGTTCACATCGACGCGAGACGGTGACTTGGACATTTATACGATGAGTGTTGATGGTTCGAATGTTCAGCGTCTCACCTCAACCATCGGATACGATGGTGGTCCGTTCTTCTCACCCGACGGGTCGAAGATCGTGTATCGGTCCTGGCACCCAACCGACGACGAGGATGTGGCCGACTACCAGGCGCTTCTTGCGGATGGTCTTGTGCGGCCCAGTCGGATGGAGATTTGGGTCATGGATTCAGACGGTTCCAATCAGCGTCAGCTGACCGATTTAGGTGGCGCCAACTTTGCACCGTTTTTCCATCCTGACGGTGACCGCATCATCTTTGCGTCCAACCACATGGATCCCAATGGTCGAAATTTCGACCTCTATATGGTCAATGTTGATGGATCCGACGTGAAGGCAGTTACCACGAGTGGCGAATTTGACGGTTTCCCGATGTTCTCGCCCGACGGGACGAAACTGGTATTCGCTTCGAATCGTCATGGTCAAGTCCAGGGAGAGACGAACATTTTCATTGCGGACTGGGTAGAACGCTGAGTCCAAGAGATGGCTGGTGGATTTGACCCAACAAATTGAAGCTCACGTAACTCGGGGATTGTCCAAGATGTGGGAGTGGACAAAATCCGTTGCCGTGGCGTTGGGGCTGTGGTATCTCGTGACCAGTCTTTTCGTGCAGGCATTTCGAATCCCCTCGGGAAGCATGGAAGGCACACTGCTCTCGGGGGATTTCTTATTCGCGAACAAGGCGCTGTACGGTGCGGAGATCCCACTTATTGGCAAACGGTTGCCCGCGTTTCGGCAACCAAAGAGATATGACATTGTCATTTTCGACTCGGTTACGGACCCCGGGGTGAACGTCGTAAAACGTGTGATTGGAATGCCGGGTGACACCATTGCAATGGAGCGCAATGCGTTGACCGTAAACGGCCGCCTTATCGATGAGCCATATGCTCAAATCAGCGATGATCCTACGGATCCCACGGCTCCCGAGATGCGGGCGTGGCAGCCCCATCATTACATTGGAAGGCGGCCGCGTGCCTATCGACCCACGCTAAAAAATTGGGGCCCGCTCGTTGTTCCTGTGGATTCGTTTTTAGTCATGGGTGACAACCGGAATAATTCGTACGACAGTCGCTATTGGGGATTCCTCGGTCGCGATCGCATACGTGGCCGACCAATGCTCGTATACTACAGTTACGATACTCATCGAACCGCGCGACTACCGTTCCTAACGGCCGTCCGGTGGAGCAGAATCTTCTCACGCCCGTCATGACTCTCGTACCATTAACTTGTTCGCGGTGCCGACCCTTTGCCGTTTTTGGAGAGGGCCGTCGGTTTTTTGGGAACGTCGGCCCGATGGCCGTGGAGAGGTAGCTGATGGGAGCCAAACGAAAAGGGAAACAGAGCGCCAGTGTTACGGACGCGGTGGCCCCTGAACCGACGGCGGACAAGGAACCAACTGCCAAAACGAACAAGAAACCCGACCCGGTGGCCGGTGTTTTGGGTTGGGCAAAGACCATTGCAATCGCTTTTGTGATGTGGCTGTTTCTCCGCTCGCTACTCATCGAGGCGTATCACATCACGTCAGGAAGTATGGAGAACACGCTTCTCGTCGGGGACGTGTTGTTCGTCAACAAGGCTCTCTACGGTGCCCAACTCCCAATCATTGGTACTCAGCTTCCGGCTATCAGGGGACCAAGGAGAAGTGAGATCGTCATCTTCGAGTCGGTTGAGGAACGTGGCTTGACCGTCGTGAAACGCATTGTCGGTATGCCGGGAGACACGATTGCAATGAAGGCAAACGTGTTGTCGGTGGACGGGGTCGAAGTAGACGAGCCGTATGTAATCCGGGCGGACACGGTGGACTATTCCGATCCAAAGATGATGTGGCAAGCCGCGCGATTGGTCGGTGACGTTGACCGGGGCCAATACCATCCGACTCTCAAAAACTGGGGTCCGATCGTCGTACCTGTCGATTCGTTTCTTGTCATGGGCGACAACCGTGACGCGTCATACGACGGCCGTTACTGGGGGTTCTTAGGTCGTGACAGGGTACATGGGCGTGCCGAGATCATCTACTACAGTCACGATTCGAATGGCATCCTGCCGTTGCCGTTTTTGACCGCCATCCGTTGGAGACGATTGTTTTCCCTCATACGATGACCATAATCGTACACGTCGATGTGGGGATAAAAGCCAATTAACCCGCCCGGAAGTGGCAGGGAAATTGCCGACCCTCAATACATGTTAGGGGCAAACTTGTGCCCCAAAATCACTTGTAACGGTACGTGATTCGTCCCCTGGTGAGATCGTATGGGGAAAGGTCAACTGCGACTCGGTCACCTCGAAGGATGCGGATATAGTGTTTTCGCATCTTGCCTGACACGTATGCCAGAACTTCGTGACCATTTTCTAACTCTACTCGGAACGTGGTGTTGGGTAGAACTTCCTTCACCGTTCCCATCATTTGTATGGCATCACCAGCCACGTATTGTTGTATCCCCCTTACTCAGATTGATAACTCTGGGTGTGACGGTTGGGTCACATTTGGCGGAACGTACGACGCGTGCCGATTACAACTTGTACATCGCAGCGTGACGTGCCGATACCTATCCCAGCGAGCGCTTGACAGCCGCCTTTTCGGCGTGCGCTCGATTTTGTCGCTCCCACAAGATGGGCAACACATGGGGTCCTGGTCGCGGTCCGAGAGGATAAGCTGCAAAGCCTCGTCTGCTCGGTATTCCTTGACACCTCGGCGTCCCATGATCAACTCCCATTGGAGAGGGACTGACCAATCTACCCGGTAGCTTAAAGGGCCGCTACCATACGTTATGGGTACCTACGTTGATAAGAGGAGGTCAGAGATGGCCGACAGCGCGCAACAACCCCCCGAGGGGTATCTGCCGGTGGCGAATGTCCAGGTGGATTCAGTGATGCCGAGGGACAACGGATTTGTGATTCAGGCCAATGGGGAGGACTCGGCGGAGTATTTGATTGATCTAAACCTCGATATGCCGATGGATCAGCGGACTCGCCGGGTGGTGGGTGAAATCCTGTCACAGAGCGAATGGCGGCTTTGGCGGCGCGCCAGACAGCCGCTCAAGCGAAGAGTGCGGACACGGGCAAAGTCTTCGTCGTGACGTAAGTGATTGCTTTCATTGCACTTGAAGACTAAAGACTGGTTATGCGAAGCCTTGACTGGGCGCATGGCAATTACTAGGTTGCCGCTCGAAATTAAGCACCATCAGAAGGGATCGGGATGGCGGCGGAATTAGGCGGAAAACAGTTATCGACTTTGCTTGAATCACTACCGGGTATCGCGAGCGTTTTGCGAAGCCCGGTGGCGGATGCTATGGTCGGGATGATCAGGGCGGGTGCCGGGCTCGGTGAGTTCCGTGAAGCTGAGGCCAAGGAACTCGTCCAGTATGCGACGCGCCGTGGTCTCATGGGTCACGAAGAAGGGGATCAACTCCTGGCCGAACTCAAGACTCGGGGGCGACAACCCAAAGCAAGACCCATCAAGGTTACCAAACCCAAAAAGGTCATCAAAACGGCGCCCGTAAAGAAAAAGGTCGTCGTGAAAAAGAAGACGACGGCCAAAAAGGCCGTTGTGAAGAAAACGGTCGCGAACAAAACGGCAAAAAAATCGAAGACCAAAGCTAGACGCTAAACGCGTAAGTCTTGGACAAGCGCCCGCAGGTTCTGAGCTGACTCGTTTAAATCTGCTGCTCGTCGCATTATCGTTTCCATCGAGCCAGCCTGTTGGCGGGCTCCTGTTGATACTTGGCGCGCGGCGGTGAGACTTGTCTTTGTGTCGGAGTTCAACGCGTCAAACACTTCTGAGATTTTGTCGGCCGCTTCGATGTTTGCTTGAGTCGATTCGGCGAAAGTCTTTGAGGCGCGTTCAATCTGACGAACCACTTTGACAATCTCTTCGAGTGCGTTGACCGTTCGTCGGTTTGCCGATTCGGCGCCGCGGACTCGGACACGGCCGTTGGATGTGGATTCCGCAATGTCGGAAATACATTGTCGGACAACTGCAACCGATTTTGCCGCGGCGTCGGCGGCACCACCACTGGAGTCTGCGAGTCTTCGTACCTCTTCGGCTACCTCAGCAAAGCCCTGACCCGCTGCTCCCGCCCTGGCGGCCTCGATCGCGGCGTTTAAGGCAAGAAGATTGGTGTGCGATGATGTCTGCTTGACGACGTTGACGAACTCGTCAATCGACTCTGTTGTTTTGCCAAGGTCTTCCGTTCGTGACGCGCTGTTTTGCACGGCACGTTCGAGGTCAGCCAATGTCGCAGACGTTGCCGTAGTTTCGTTGCCCTGCTTGTTTGCGAGCTTGTAGATGCGTTGGCTGACACGTGATATGTGACCTGCCAATCTTGCATTTGTGACGGCGGCTTCGCGCGCCAGCGCAGTAACTTGTTGACCAAGTGAAACGTTCGTCGCACTGGCCTTTGCGCCCGCGTTAATGTCCGAAATGTCACCGACGATTCTGCCACCCGCGAGTACAAGTTGTTCGCTTGCGTTTGCGAGTTCCGCGGCGGTATTGCTGACAAGGTCTGCCTGCGTCTGGATTTCTGCGACAACCGTCCGTAACCGGTTACCAATGGACAAGACACCTTTGCTGACACGGTCCAGTTCGCGTGGGAGAGATCCAAGTGTCACGGGTCGGAGGTCGCCGGCACCAAATCGATTCGCGAGGCTGGTGACCTTTGCGAACGGTAAGTCGATGGCGCGGAGTGTCGCCAGCAGGATGCCCAACGCAAGTGCCGTGGCGCCGACTAAGACCAGCCATATTCGCACCTCGCTCTCTCTGGTCGTGGCAACCAACAACTGGGTAGTTTCGTCGGATGCGGCGGCGCTTTCGTTTGACAGTTCGCGTACAAGTGTGATAAGCGAAGACGCAAAACGACGTGCTGTTGATGCCGCTTGTCCCGCTTCGACGGTTCTTCCGAGGTCGGCCAGGGCGTGGGCGTACGCGTACCACACTTCGGTGCGCGAGTGAAGTTCGCCGATGCGCGTGATGCGCAGACGATCTCGATCCTCTAAACCGGATAGGGCAGCCAATTCCCGTTGGTGCAGGTGTGCACCCTCCCCCGCCGTTTTAAAAGCTGCGGCCACGGCCGGTGTGCCGTTGGAGAAATACTGTTCGGCGGACAAGATTTGATCGATCAATTCCGAAACCGTTTGTGTACCGACCTCGGAAATGTTTGCGCTTGCATCCAGGTCCGTCGCAACGGAGTCGCGCACGCGTTGAAGTGCCGTCACGCCAACGACCGCAATAATGATCATCGCGCCAAGCAAAGTGAGTTCTCCGGACAGTACTCGGGCGCGAAGCGTGTTCCAGTGCATTGTGAGCCTAATTTCCGCCGGCGGTTACTAAACCCGCACTTGTCAAAATACCAATGGCGACAACCTTGTCTTGGGCGCTCCCGTTTTCGTCAAAACGAATTGTGCCCGTGATACCTTCGAATGGCGCTGTACTTTGGCCGACTGTTGCGAGGTAATCCCGAATAGCCTGCCGATCCGTACCGACTTCCGCGATTGCCCGTGCCAAAAGATGGACGGCATCGAATGTTCCGGCGGCTACATGGTCCGGTGCTTCGTCATCGTTGCTAGCGGTGAAATCTTCGACGTATGCGCGGTTGCGTGGGGTTGCCCGGTCGGGCAGGTACGCCGATGAAATCAGCACACCTGCGTACCGGGCTGGCGTATGTCGCAAACCGGTCATGGCATCGGGCCCAACGATTCGGATGCGTAAGTTTACCGAGTCAAGCGTCGGTACGATGCGGCGCGCGGCTTCTTGTGTTCCGGAGACCAACAGCACGTCAGCCCCCCCGCTCCGTCGCAGCACGCGTAAGAACGGATCAAAGCTCGGCAGCTCTGCGAGATAGGGGCGGTCGGCCACAATCGATCCACCTGACCTCTCAAATGTGGCCCGGAATGCATTTCTGAGGTTGCGCCCGTAGTCATCATTCTGGTAGAGAATGGCAGCCGAACGAGCTTGCAACCGATCGTATGCCCATTCTGCCAATCCTGAACCGTGATCGGAGTCGGACGGGCAAAGCTGAAAGATGTATGGGCCGATCTGGGGTAAAGCATCGTTTGATGCGGAAGGGGTAATGGCAACCACCGGTGTTGTTCCACCGGTGTAAATCGACGCCGTTGCCATGGCTTCACGCGCGGTCATGTGGCCGATGACGGCTACTATGGCGGGATCGTCGTAGAGGCGTTGGGCGACGAGAATGGCGCGTTCCGGTTGTGCGCTATCGTCCTCCACGACCAGTCGTAGAGATCGTCCCCCGATTCCTCCGGTTGCATTGATCGCGTTGACCGCGGCTTCTGCCGACCAGAGCGTCCCGGCGCCCTCTGGCTCAGAGAATGCACCCACGATACCGATTGAGATCGGTTCGCCCGCGCCGCATCCCAGGGCCAGCAGTACCAAAATTGCCTGAACTTTCATAGTGCGGCTACGTTAGTCAGCTGATTTCGCGAACGCAATTGCCGTGTGTACGGTCGCGATGATCGCCTGTGTTATCGAAATTGAACGACTGCGGGGAATTTTACGACGGGCAACGAATTCGTGTTTTGCGGCCAATGGGCCGAATACGGGCGTCAGTCCTGGCGGTAGGCCCGCCGGAAGATTGCCACTCCGCTTCCCGTTTCGATCTCCTCGAAAATAATCTGATGTCCGGCAGCATCGTACGAGCCCCTCCATTCGGTAGAATCGGGCAGCCAGGTGAATACGATCGTTCTGGCATCGCGGTCCCATTCGCCCTGTCTCCAGGATCCGCCCGCCGCAGGGCGCCACCGGGCTCGATCGCCCGATCGATTGATTTCCAAGGAAATTCCGCGACCGTTTCCAAGTCGTGCGTACCAACTGGCCCATTGCCCGATGCGGCCACCGAATATGGGTCGGGCGGACAGCGGTTGCGTTGACATGGTCATGGTGGAGCCATCGGCGTTGTGAATCAGCATGCGGTCAAGTCGGAACTCGTAGCTCACCGCGAAGCTTGTATCACCGAATACAACGAGAGAATCTCTTGTGCTGATGAAGCTCGAGACAAAGACGTCGTTGACGACGACCATCGAGTCGCCATAGAAATCAAGAAAGATGGGGCGGTTGTTGGGGTTTCTTCCTACCCACCGCTGGAAGAGAGGATTGATTTCCTGTTGAAACTGGGCTGTAGCCGGTTCCGTCCCGACAATCGTCGCCAGTACCGCCAAGGCTAGAATATGGCGCAATCGCATGGAGGTAGGATCGCCACGTTACCCAACTCATCGCAAGTGCCATGGAGTGTTGGCTGGTCGGCCAGTCAGTATTCGATCAACGGTGAATGCGAATGGTGTGGGTGGGTCTGTCGTAGTTATTGACGAATTCCGCTCCTTTAAACGGTCATCACACATTAGTTTGTGGGAGAACTCCCACTTTTTGCCGAGCCAGCATACCATTAGAAATGGATAGTCCGCAGGTAATCCCTCGGAAGACGAGCCGCTTCACGAGCCGTGGAGACGCGTTAGGACATTTCTTCGGTCGCGCCGGAGATGCGCCGAGGCTCGTTGCGTATGAGGAAGATGTTGGCTGCCCGCTTCACACGGCGCTCTCGGTATTGGAGTGGGCGTGTGTGGTTGGGATCTTGCGCGACGACGACCTGGTTCACGGGTCACGGTTGAGCGCTGAGACCGCGGCCGCGATGGTTGAGCGAACAAAAGACGGCCGACGCATCTTCATGTACATGGGGCCCAGGATGGACGCTCCGCCGGCTCACCCTCAGGAGGGGACGATGGTCTTCGACGAGCCGGGTGTGCGCGGATACGAGTTTGGGCAACGTGCACATGCGTTAGCTCACTTTCTCCGTGCCACGCAAGGTGTGGGGGCGGTGGTGTCGTTTCTCTCGAAGCGGGCGCCTGAACTACGACATGTGAAGCGGTGGATTGGTGCGTTGTTCGAAGTGCCGGTGCCTGACGTGTCCAATAACATGTTGGCGGGTTGGTTTGCGACCACCGCAGGCGGGATCTTGTTTGCGCCTACCGCGCCCGGGGATGCGTATATTTACCATGAAATTGGGGAAACTCAGGACTGAGTCGGTAACGACCGGCGCGTCCAATGATGTGGATAGACGATCGTAACACGTAGTCAACAAATGCCATACGATTTCAGTTTCCCACATACCATGTGCGTAAGTAAAGTTTTCCACGTCTTCCACATATTGTGGAAAGGTTGAAAACTGCGCTCGTGGTGTCGGTACTGCGGGTTTGTTCGGATCGGTTCGTGGTTCGTATCAGACGACCGGTCCTGGCGGGCCATCCGCATTTTTCTCCGCTCGCAAAATGCTTCCAAGCGCTCTTTTCACTGCGGAGCCGATAATTTCTTTGTTACCGGCCAGTCCCGCAAGCGGGTGTCCTTCGTGTATGTGCAGTTCCAGTCCACGGACGATTGGAACTCGGTGCCATTTAGTCAGGGCCAATCCTTGATCAAACTCTCGCTCTGGCGCGTGGTCTTCGCCGAGCGCGTGATGGGTGTGAAACACTCGGGCGGCTTTTCCGCGGGTTGTTTCGGGGTCAGGGATTTGAAGGACATTCGGTGCTGGGATTGCGTCACCCACGGCTGCCACGATCTCGCGTTCCAATCGGTTTGAGTCGCGTGGGATCTCCTGTGCAATGCTTTTGAGCGGTTGGCCTTCAACTTGTCGCAGCTTGACGCTCAACACTTCGAGTAGGTGTTGGTAGGCGTATGTGGCTGTTGGGCCACGTCCGTTGGGGCTGGTAAGGAGCCTGTTGGCGACGTAATAGCGAATTGTTCGTGGTGTTGGGTGGTCGGCGGCAACCGAGCTTGCCGGTCTTACGCCTGCGGCATCCAGCAGTGCGCTGGCCAGGGTCGAGAGGTCTCGCACGTTCCACGGCGCGAGTTGGCGATACTCACGCAGAGTGTTTATCGGATCGACCGGTTGCCGGGAGGCCACTGTTTCTAGGACCTGCTGGTCGCGGCGTGTGTCGCGCGGGTTTTGATGGGCTCGTTACACTGCATGTTTGGTCTGGCTTGCGGTGAAATATCGTTGTCTGATGATGTTTATGGCCTCTTCAGGGGACAGGGAGACGCGGAGTTCACTGGGCGCCATGCCGAATACCTCCTTGACGTTGATCGCAAACGACTTCGTCCTTCCGTATCCAAGTTTTCTTGCCACGTCTTCGACTGTGTATCCAGGGTCTTGCAGTAATCTGTGCGCGTACGCGACTCGTAGGACGGTCAGGAGTACGCTTGGGTTGGGGAGTTCTACCCTGGCAAACCATCGTAAGCAAGTTCGGCGATCCATGTGTGCCAGTTCTGCGAGGGCTTGCACGGATTGGATTTCAGCCGGTTCCCTGATGACCGTCTCGAGGACCCA
>JAZDDC010000096.1:0-3396 GCA_036679565.1 Gemmatimonadota bacterium | reverse complement strand
GGCTCATGGCGTGAGGTTATTTCGGCGAATGGAAAGCCACTCGGTTCCCTTCGGTGTCCGAGAAAATCGCGAAGTATCCAATCTCGTCCGAGATTTTCGTCTTGGGCATCATGACCTTGCCACCGGCCTTTTCAACGTTGCCAAGAGGCTGCGACAAATCGTCACCGCCGTTCAAATAAACAAGCGAGCCTTGCATGGACGGCGTATAGCCGTCGCCGGCGCATATGGCACCACCAACTTGGCCCGGTTCTGACGGCAAGAAGCCCATCTTCGTGCCCATCAACTCTTGGGCATGCACCTCAGCGCCCAATACGGTGCCATAGAACTTCGCCGCCCGATCAAAATTTGTTGCCGGGATTTCGAACCAGTTGATTGCATTGGCCATCGTCCGCTCCTCCAGAATGGGTTTGAATTAACGGCGGCAAGCTAGAAAGTCGACCGGTCGTACCGCTACGGCCTTATTCGTCAAAACGTATTATTCTATCCCAACATCCCATGGACCATCTCGTTAATTACCATTGATTTATGGTTCCATCGTGGGTCATTTTCTTAGTATCCTATGGCTGTTTCCCAACACCTATTCCAACTCATCAAGTCCCTGTCCAAGGCAGAAAAGCGACATTTTCGCTTGTCACTGAGCGATGGCGCGGCGAATCGAAACCACCTTCTGCTCTTCCGGGCCATTGATGCTCAGAGTGAGTACGATGAAACCGCTCTACGAACCAAGTTCCAAAACCGGGCATTCACCGCTCAGCTTCATGTCGCAAAGAATTACTTAATGCAGGTGATCCTCAAGAGTCTGCGTTCTTATCACGCGGCCATTTCGAAAGAGGCCGAGTTGCGGGATCGTTTGCACGAAATTGAGATCCTGTTTCGACGTGATTTGTTCGACCTTTGCGAAAGGGCCATCACCCGCGCAGAATTAAAGGCCAAAAAAGCCGAGAAGTATCAGATCCTTTTGGATATCCTCGCGTGGAAGCGCCGATTGTTTTTGACTCGTCACGGGGCATTTGGCGGACACGCAGAGCTGGCGGGCATTGCTGAGGAAGAACAGGACGCCACCCGTCGCATCGAGGTCATCAATCAATATCAACGCACGATCATCGAAAAAGCCGGCAGCGCAACCCATTCGTTGGCGAGGTCCGTACAACTGTTCGACGTGCCACCCCAACCCTTCGAAGACTCTCTCCGGATCACCACGCTCCACGCGCATCTAAAGATCACCCAACATACATTCGCAAACGACTTGGCTGGCGCTGAAGAAACCATAGACCGGTTGATCGACTTGCTCGAGTTGAACCCCGCCCGGGTGGCCGACGATCCGGAGCCGTACGTAACCGTATTGAGTAACAAGATCGGTTTTGCGCTGCGACGCCGGGACAAGAGCGAGATCCTCGGCCTGCTTACCGAGATCCGCGCCATTCCGGACCGCTTCCCACGGCGAGGACGGGCCCCGCTGTCCGTGAGAACGGTGTTACGCACATTCAATATCGAATTGGAATTGTATCGCGACACGCGCGACCTTACCCCCGGCATCTCCATGATCGAGGACGTCGAGCATTATCTGTCAAGTCACGCACGCTCGATCCCGAACGACTACATGTTGTTGTTCAGCTATCAGTTCGCGCACCTTTACTTCCTCGGACACAGATACAATGACTCGCTGCGGTGGATCAATCGAATCATCGCGGGATCGTGGGGGAAGATTCGCGACGATATTCAAAGCACTGCGCGCATGCTCCACCTCATCATCCACTACGAACTCGGCAACATCAGCTTACTTCGCTACGCCGTGGAATCGTGCCGACGGCACTTTAGAAAACGCCGGTCACTCGAAGCGTATGAGCGTATCCTCTTGAGACTTTTTGGAAACCTCAGCACCGCTCCCCCTGCCGAGCATCCCGCTCTTTTCGAAAAAGTCGAACTGCAACTCTTTACAACGGGACAAGAGAAAGCGGACGCGAACGTGCTGGACTATGTGGATCTACAGGCTTGGCTCACCGAGAAGAACGGCTAGGCCTCGTTTGTCCAGACATCCGCCAGCACGCGGCGGAAGTTTTCACCGAGAATCATCGCGATATGCTCGTTCGTATATCCGCGGCGGATAAGTCCTTCCGTCAAATCAAAGACTCGCCGAGGATGGTCGATGCCCTCGATATCAAGCTTTTCGCGAAAACCATAACTGTCCTTGTAACCCGCGCGGAGCTGCCGATTCTGCTCCGCGGGCATATCGTCGTAACCGTGTAGGTCTATGTCGCTACCGATGCCGAGGTGTTCGACGCCGACAAGATCTCGCACATGGTCAAAATGATTGAGGTAGTCTTCGACCGTCGTCGGTTCTTCGCTCTTCACGAACATACGGACGGTGGTAATCCCGATGACACCTCCACTGCGCGCCATGGCCTGTATGGCTTCATCCGGTTTGCAACGCGGGTGGTTCGGCGTCAAACTTCGGGCGTTTGAATGCGTAATGAGCACCGGTCGTTGCGATACTTCGAACGCGTCCATCGTCGTACGATCACCACAGTGGGAAACGTCCACCGCCATACCCACTTCGTTCATGCGTTCGACGATTGAGACACCAAAGTCACTGATGCCACCGTCGATTCGTTCGGTCGAACCATTTCCGATCATGTTTCGCGTGTTGTATGTGAGTTGCGAAACACGTTGGCCCAGGGCATGGAAGGTGTTGACGTCGTCCGGCGCACGGAAATGATGAGAATTCTGTATGCCAATCAAGATGCCGACTTTGCCCGAACCATGGACGTTCGACAGGTCATCGGTGGAGTCTATGCGTGTGAAGACGTCGGGGCGGTTGGCAACGATGGCATTGTAGGAGCCGACGAAGTTCAACGCGTTCGCGTATGCCTCATCACGCGATCGGCCACCAATTCCCATCGCAACGTGTACGACGTCGATCTCCGAGGCCACGAACTCCGCTTGATCGGCCTCATTCAAGCCATCGAGTCCCGGCCCCCAGCGTCGTTGCGTTTCACCATTGATGGACAACGGAAAGAGCATGTCAATCACCAAGGATTCTCGAACGAGATCCACGCATCGCGCCGAATACTCCTGTTGCGACCCACGGAAGAACCGAAACCGGCCGAGGTTGAACGCAGGACCGGCACAGGCCGCTCCGAGTGTGGCCGTGGCGGCTTTTACGGCTTCACGGCGGGTGAGCTGGTTCGCATTGTCTTTTGGCATTGTGCGTTCCTTCATTCGCGCGGTGAGTCGAGAGTTAATGCTATGAGTTCAAAATCGAACGGGCAAGTTTTTGTCACAGATAACACAGAGAAAGATGGAGGTCGCAGAGGAAACGTTGGGTTGCTGTTGTCGACTCAACGTTAACGGCTCGGCGACGGTCATTTCCCGATCGCGACGACGAGTAGGGACAAC
>JAZDDC010000095.1:0-2670 GCA_036679565.1 Gemmatimonadota bacterium | reverse complement strand
CAATTCGCAGGAAGGTGGCATCATCATCGCCCACGTAATTCCGGACGACGCCGTCGAGTACGCCATTGGACATCCCTTAGTCATGATTGCAAGCGATGGTGTTCCCTATGTCAACGGCCGTGCGCACCCACGCGGTGCTGGTTCATTCGCGCGCGTGTTGGGTCGCTACGTAAGAGAAAGGCAGACTCTTACTCTGATGGAAGCGCTGAGGAAGATGACCATCATGCCGGTGCGTAGGCTTGAAGAAGCTGTGCCGCAGATGCGACGCAAAGGGCGGGTGCAAATTGGTTCGGATGCTGACATTACGGTTTTCGATCCGGCCCGTGTTCTCGATAAGGCCACGTTCGCCGAACCGGCGCAATATTCGGAGGGCATTGTCCACGTAATCGTCAACGGAACGTTTGTCGTGCGTGCAGAAACGTTGCTTGACGGTGTGTTTCCCGGCGAAGGAATTCGCCGAGCAGCTTCGGAGGTTATTCCATGAAGAA
Source organism: Gemmatimonadota bacterium (assembly GCA_036679565.1). Lineage (GTDB taxonomy): Bacteria > Gemmatimonadota > Gemmatimonadetes > Gemmatimonadales > GWC2-71-9 > JAZDDC01. Next base: position 2,182 of record JAZDDC010000095.1, on the reverse strand, counting down.
CTGGCCGCCCCATATGAGCGGCCAGTGTCTTTTCAGGAATCAACGAATCTAGTTTATCCCAACGCGACCCTGGACGTCTTCGATTAGCTTCGCGGAATTGTATCCGATACCGTCCTTGAAGACGGTAACGACCTCTTTGATGACTCCGGGGTCACTTCTGAGATCTCCAGCTAACAAGACCAGGTCTGCCATCTTGCCCGTTTCAATTGAACCGAGATCATTATAGACACCCAGGACCTTCGCGCCGTTTGCGCTCATGATTTGGACGACTTGTTCGGGGGTCAAACCCGCTTCGCGTAGCAGTTCGAAGTTACGCTGGTCGCCGAAACCGGGCAGCGCCCCGCCGTTGCCCGTGGGATCCACGCCCGCAGCGAGAAGGCCACCAGCCTCCACGAATGCCTTTTCGTACGCCATTGCATTGCGTAACATCTCGACGGTAAATGGCGTTTGGCCTTCGAAGTCGATTCTTGCGCGCGCGCGCAGATAGTCTTCGCGGACCTCAGGTGCCATGGCTTCCAATGCGCGTGGATCGCGGGTTGGACGATTGGGGACGAACAGTTCATACACCGCCAGCGTTGATGTCATTGGCACGTCGTTATCGATCATCGTCTTGAAAGTTGCGGCAACTTCTGGACTCGAGACATCGACAGCGCCTAACACAACCGACGAGTTTGACGGACAGCGATCGGGCTGCTTGTCTGGGTGGTAGTCGGTATTGGTCAGCAGCCCATGTTCCAGGTTGTCGATTCCGAGTTCGACCGCTTCGGTGAAGCTCACTGAACACAGATGTCCTGTGACCTTCAAACCTCGCCGATGGGCTTCCTCGATTGCGGCACCGAGCTGCGCCCGGCCTATATTTGCATATGCCTTCAGCCAGGTGGCACCCTCGTCGGCCCAGTATGCTACGAATCGACGGGCCTCTTCCGGCGTGTTGATCAACGTCATGGAATTGATGCCGGCTCCGCCCGTGATATACGGGGCCGTGATATGGATCCTCGGGCCCGGGGCTCCGCCTCGATCGATCACCGCTTTGAGGTTGATCTCGGAATACGGCGCGCGGCTTCCGGTTGTCCGTACCGTTGTGACACCTGCACCCAAGTACAAACGCGGAGCACTGTAGATCAGCGTGGCCCCGCGACCGCCGGCGGCCGTGTAATAGAGGTGGTCGTGGAGGCCAATCAATCCAGGTATGACGGTGTGGCCTTGTGCATCGATGACCTCCGCGCCCGGTGGTACACGAACCGATCGCTGGTTCCCCACGGCTGTAATACGACCGTTCTCAATAACGATGGTTTGGTTTTCTCGTGCAGCTTGGCCAGTGCCGTCAATGACGATCGCGCCGGTGAGGGCTACGGTCTGCGCATCGGTCGTCACATATTGGCGCACTTCATTTGAGAGCGTTGCAGGACGTTGCGCCGCCATTGGTGTAGCAATTGCGGCGAACAACGCTGTTAGCAGTATTCTGCGCATCATCTTCTCCTGTGTGTTGTTACGGCGACTTAACGTTAAAAACGGTCTTCATACCGGATTCGAGATGCTCCGCTATATGACAGTGGATCATCCAGCGACCGGGATTGGATAGTTCGAGCAGGATATCTGCGCTGGCGCCGACGGGAAGCATCATGGTGTCCTTCCAGACCAAATTGGTGTCTGGTACACCGTTTCTTTTCAGAACGAGGAACCGTTGACCGTGGATATGCACCGGGTGTTGCATGGCATGAAACGCCTCGCGTTCGTTGGTCAGACGGATTTTGATCACGTCGCCCACGGTAAAGTCCCAGGCGATGTCCATATTTTCGCGACCCGTGTCAGGGTCACGCAATATCCACTGTGCTTGTTCCGGGGTGGATGCCCAATTCATCATGGGCATCGTCCCACTCCATTCTACGGGGTTGAAGTATGCCGAGTCGAATTGCATGAGCCGCTCGACTACAAATGGTAGGCTGTCTGTTTCGAGCGTGAGTACGAGGCGGTGATCAATCTCCTTGTCAAAAAGTGGCCGATACTGATCAATCTCGGCCTGTGTAAAACGATCTTCGCGTAGCACCGAAAAGGATGCGGCGAGATCCGGCGTGGCTCGTTCCTTAGAGACGTGTACAAAGCCCAGTGTATCGACTTGGGGAAAGAAACGTCCATTGAGATGGTCGATTCCCTGCACGCGGTTTGTGATAGCGTATGTCCC
>JAZDDC010000094.1:0-3551 GCA_036679565.1 Gemmatimonadota bacterium | reverse complement strand
CAACGGATAGTCCGACAAGACGTAATCCGCACCGGTTGAGTGACAACCAAAACAGAGTGGCACCCCGTTGCCCGACGCAACGGGCGCAGCGTTGGGTTCCACGCTTGCTACCTCGTACCAAAACCAACCCTTGCCGCCATCACTGTCCGCGTTGGTCTTGACCATGACCGCCCAGCCCTCGAGCGTGCCATCAGCCGAGTACATCTCCTTTACGGCCTCCGAGCCCATCGGGTGTGAGGCATTCCCTGCTCTCAATGAGGACTCGAGCACAGCATTCATGAACACGCTGACGGGGAGTCCGAACGTCGTGTGAGGACCGGCGGAGGCGTGACGTCCGGATTCGCTGTAAGGCATCTGCGTATAGTTGCCGGCTTGCAAATACGTGTTGAGCGGCCCATCGGCCGTTGGGACGGCACCCGGAGCAGTAACGTTGGCCACTGTTGGTTCCATCGCAGCGACGAGTGCGCCCATCATCGCGTCTTCGATATCATCGAAGGCCTCCGATCCGCTTGCCATCGACCCGCCTACGCCTTGCGGCCCCGGAGATCGGGCGGCGCGGAGGATCGGGTAATACTGCGTGAAGACGAAATCATCGGCTGCACTGGCTAGATGGCACGCGTTACACGCCGCCGCAGGAAATGGCTCAGCCGTCTCCGCCAGGGGGTACTCATGACCAAAGCTGAAGTAGGCCCAATTGCCGGGTTCGTCCGCAAAACGCTGCGCATCTTTTATCGTCGCTTCCAACCCAATAAAGTCGCCCATGAAAAACCCTTTTCCGCTTACGGCTTGTTCGCTGCCTACGGTCACTAACTCCTTGATCAGGACCGTGCCGTCCTGCCACTCACCCGTCTCGCGGTAGTGTTCGTAGTCAGCCGGGTGGATGTACACGTTGTGGAAGTCAGGGAACGGCGCAGCAGGTGGGTTGAGAGCGTTTGGTGTCAGTGGCGTACCGACATACATCCACTCCCGGTAGTCCTGTGACGGGCGGTTCAATGTGCCGTCGGCATTGAACGTCGGTTTTGCAAGACGCGAAGGGTCCTGACCTGAAGCAACGTCCTGGTCGTTCGTGGCGCAGCCGGTGGTGGCCGCCAAGGAAAACGCCAGCGATCCAATGACTAAACGCGAGGTCATATCGACTTCCTATGTCTTGAGTTTCGCGATCGAACCACAGATGAGCGTGTCCATTGGCACGCTGTGACGATCGTTTGTTCAGATAGTCTGGCGCGGACGGATTCCGTTACACGTAAGCGACGTCTCCGACTCGGGCGTTCAGGAGTGCGTTCCCAAACGCGTTGGATTGAAAGCTTCGTCGTGCAGAGCAGCCTGCTGATCCTCATCTCCGTACAGGACAAGTACGTCGCCAGCCGTGAGTCGGGTGGCGGGATCCGGCAAGGATACATACCTGCCGTCGTGTGACTTGATGCCGAGGACGACGAATCCTTGTTCGGGCAGTTGAAGCTTCGACAACGTTGCCCCGTCCACATCATTGCCGTCGAGGACGCCATGCTCGGTTATGCTGTAACCGCGTGTCAGCTGCAAGAGTTTTGTCGGACCCGACCGTCCGAGCTTCGTGGTGCGGCGCAGCAACCATCCGATTATCCGGCACATTATTCGGTCGGCGATCGGATTGAGCGCGACAACCCGGATTGAGCGCGACAACCCACAGGAGAAAAACGGTGCCGAGCAACCAAAGGAACTGGCGTGTCATCGCACCTGCTGCGGCTTCAGTCGATACGAACGAAACCGTGAGTGTGGCGAGCACGGTCACCAAACCAACATTGCCGAGCGTCATCAGGAGACCAATGATGCGGCGGCGAATTGGGTAGTTGACTACAGATTCGGATTCGGTCGTTGTAAACCCCGCCCCGGTGAATGCGGAGCGAGCTTGAAACCGTGCGACGTGATCGGGCAATCCTGTGAGCCGAAGTGTTACACTGGCGATTCGAATCACAACGCTGGCAAGAGTAAGGATTACAAGTAATGAGATTGCCGCGCCCATGGGTGTCCCCTTTTCTTAGAAGCCCGTGTTGGCCAACAGTTGCTGTACGAAACGTCCGCGGATATTCCAACGGTTGACGGTCCTCCGTGACATGCCGGCAGATCGACGGTGCCCCATGCCCGTGGGACGTATTCGATAAGGTAACCGCTAACGTATCCTGGCCACGTTGCCCAAGTGATTACATTGGTTTCCGTGAGCGCGACACTTCTCCAACCTCAGCCTTCGCCGTCGGCTTCGGACGGCCGACGCCAAACCACGGAACTGCCCGCCGATCTGTTACAGGATTCGGCACGCCGTCTACGCGTTATGGCACTCCTGGGGGCCGGGGTGTTTTTCATGACCGCGTTCTTCGCGCCCATCGTCCTTGAGCGCGAACCCATCGAACGCCAGTTCGCCAACCCCAGCGTATGGTTGCCCGCAGCCCTGTCGATCGCGACAGCTTTGATCGTTGCCTTCGCGACCAAGAGTCCGCGCTTCGCGCCGAAGACGATTATGAATCTTGGTCTCGTGTTCCAGGTCGTCTTCAGTTTTGGGATCGCCGCAGCGGAATACTCGGAGGTCTATGCGGGGATTCAGAGTCGGCCCGGCGAATATGGCGGACTGGGTCTTTCATGGGTGGCGGTGTGGATGTTGCTCTTCTTCGTCGCGGTGCCGGCGCCGCCGCGTAAAGCGCTATGGGCCGCATTGGCTTCCGCCATGGCAGTGCCGATCACGATGGGGCTTACGCTCAGTTTTGGCCCGCCATTCGTCGAACCGCTTACGCCCACGCAGTTCTTTGTCGGTCTCATGTTCCCCTATCTGATGGTGGCGCTCATGGCGTACGTCGGAGCGCGGGTCGTGTACAAGCTCGGAACCGACGTGACTCGCGCCCGGGAAATGGGAAGCTACCGACTCACCGAACTTCTTGGCCGGGGGGGTATGGGCGAGGTGTGGAAGGCCAAGCACCGACTGCTCCGACGGCCAGCGGCCATCAAGCTGATACATGAGGACACGCTTGGCGTGATCGATCCGGATAAGCGAGGTGTGGCACTGAAGCGTTTTGAGCAGGAAGCGCAGGCCACGGCATCGATGCGCTCACCGCACACCGTCGAAGTGTACGATTTTGGCGTGGCCAATGACGGATCGTTCTACTACGTGATGGAGTTGCTGGAAGGATTCGACCTCGGAACCCTCGTCGATCGGTTTGGACCTGTGCCCCCGCAGCGAGTGATTTCGCTCCTACAACAGGTTTGTCATTCGCTCGCCGAGGCGCACGAGCACGGTCTCATCCACCGGGACATCAAACCGGCGAACATCTTCGTGTGTCCCTACGGACGGGATCCCGACTTCGTGAAAGTGTTAGACTTTGGGTTGGTAAAAGTACGCGCCGAACGGGGCACGGAAGACGTCAATCTGACGAGGGGTGGGTTTGCCGGAGGAACCCCGAGCTACATTGCCCCCGAACAAGCGGTAGGAGATGAGGTCGATGGGAGGACCGACATCTACTCACTCGGCTGCGTTGCTTATTGGTTGTTGACGGGACGACCCGTATTCGAGTCCGACAATATCGCAA
>JAZDDC010000093.1:0-3308 GCA_036679565.1 Gemmatimonadota bacterium | reverse complement strand
GCGTGTAAACTTCGGACTCGACGAACAGAAGGCGGCAACGGAACGATTCATCCGGCGCTGGCGCCTGGAACCCAAAGATCCTGCCGCGTACGCCCGTGGCGAACTGGTCGAGCCCATCACGCCAATCACGTATTACGTGGACCCCGCCACACCGGCGCGTTGGGTCGGTGCAGTGAAGCGAGGCGTCGAAAATTGGCAGGCGGTATTCGAGACGGCAGGTTTCCGCAATGCAATCATCGCACTCGACCCTCCGTCACCAGAGGAAGATCCTGAATGGGATCCGGAAGACGTACGCTATTCGGTGGTACGTTGGGCCGCGAGCCTAACACGTAATGCACAGGGGCCCAGCACAGCGGACCCACGTACCGGCGAGATCATCGAGTCGGACATCGTGTGGTACCACAATCACATGCGGTCGTACCGCAACTGGATGATGGTGCAAACCGGCGCCGCGAATCCGGACGCCAGACAACTTCCCATTTCGGATGAGCTGATGGCGGAGGCAATGGAACAGGTGATCACACACGAAATTGGTCACGCCATTGGATTGCCGCATAACATGATTGCGAGTTCCTCGTACCCGGTGGACTCATTGCGCTCCGCTTCGTTCTCACGAAGAATGGGTGTTGCACCAACCATCATGGACTATGCTCGGCAAAATTACATCGCCCAGCCGGAAGACGGTCTTGAGCCTACCGACTTTCTGCGGCATGTCGGTCCGTACGATCATTACGCCGTCAACTGGGGTTACCGGATCATTCCCGGCGCGGACGATCCAGGCGATGAACTCGCAACGCTGGATGAGTGGATCGTTGAACGCGCGGACGACCCGATGTTCAGGTACCTCCCACGGGGAGGGCTGGGCGTGTCCGACCCTCGGGCCCAAACCGAAGACATGGGAGACGATCCCGTGCGCGCAAACACGTATGGAATGGATAACTTGCGCCGCATTGTCCCCAACCTTGTCGAGTGGACCACCAAACCGGGCGAGGATTACACCGATCTCGCCGAGATCTACAGGGAAGCACTCAGTCAGTGGAATCGCTACGTCGGGCACGTGCTGACAGTCGTGGCCGGTGTTGAGGTCGACCTCAAAACAGCCGACCAGGACGGACCGGTTTATGACGGTTTGCCGCGCCAACGCCAAAAGGTCGCAATGGACTGGCTTTCCCAAGAAGTGTTCGAGGCTCCCACCTGGCTCAACGAACCCGAGATACTCGAGAAAGTCGGTCCGTCCGCTGGCGGGTTCGCACGACTCTCCGCGCGACAGGCCGGTATGCTAAACCGTCTGCTCAATCCGCGCCGCATGGCGATGCTCTCCGAACTGGAGACAACTGACGACGATCCGTACCCGCTCACGGAGTTCATGGACGACACACGTGAGGCCGTGTGGGGGAACCTGCGAACCATTACGACGATTGACTCATACCGCCGTGCGCTTCAGCGCGCGTACCTCGAGCGCATGGAGTTCCTCATGACCGAGCAACCAGAGTCCAACCAATTCCAGGGACCTGCGCCGAACATGAGCCGCTCCGACATCCGGCCGCTGGCGCGCGCACAACTCCGTGAACTTCGCGCCGAAACGGAGCGGGCGGCGGCGCGTGTTCGCGACCGCATTACGAAGGCGCACTTGGAGGACGCGGTTGCGCGGATCGACGACATCTTGGAAGGGAAGACGTAGGGCTCCACGGGGCGATAAAATACTCAGACGCCCGTCAGATGCGTCAGGCGTCTACCACCCAACAACCTCCACATCGGTCTGAGAGAAATCGTCACCCACAAAAAGCAGTGGCTCATTCCGGGCGACTGACAAAGCGTAGCTAAAGCAGTCTCCGAAGTTCAACCTCGCCGGGTGTCGTCCGCGACCGAACCGTAAGGCCGCATCACGGGCGAGGTTTGCCTGCTCCTCACCGACGGAGGCAACCTCCGCGCCGACTCCGCGCAGTAAACGGTCGAGTTGGGGTTCACCGGCTTCGCCGTAGCGTCCCAGGAGAAACAGCGCGGCCTCCACCACCGTCGCCGCCGACACCAGTCGGATCGGGTCGGCCTCGACAGCCACCACAAGCCTGTCCGCGATGGGCTCGCGCGTGAGCATGGCAATTATGGCCGAGGTGTCGATGACCATGTGTCAGCGTGGGAGACCGTGGTCATCGTAGCCAAGGATCTGCTCGGGGGATCGTTCGTCCCGCACCGGAAGCCGAGCAAGCCGCTCCTGGATGCGCCGGACCTCGGCTCCGATGCGGCCCCGAGACCGCCGAGTCTCCCGCTCGAGGCGCTCGCTCAATGCCTGTCGAATCGCTTCAGTCAGCGTTTCGCCAGTCGCGGCCGCGAGGGCTCGGGCGAGACGGTCCGTCTCGTGGTCTTTGATGCTGATCGCCATTTCGAGTCTTCTATATGTTTATCTATAAATCTAGATTCCATGAGACGAGTGTGCAAGAGCGAGCCCTCGTCATCGTCCACCGGCGGAGCGCTCGGTCTGCTCACCGGAACTTCCACCGTCCCGCCGTCCGACCACGCGATCGCCTCATTTTACATTGATTCAACGCATGCGTGAATGTAGTATATACATTATGTCAAAACGATCTACCGTTCGCGAACCCGTCCAAGTGTACCTCGACCCACAGGACAAGGGACTCCTGGACGAAATGGCACAAAGCACCGGGTTGTCGAGAGCCGAGCTGTTGCGACGCGGGTTGCGACAGCTGGCGGATTCCGTGCTCCACGCACAAAAACCGGGCTCCTCGCTCGAGCATCTCATTGGGTCGCTCGGCGAGGCCGAGGACCTCCCCACCGACTTGGCAGCCAGACACGATGAGTATCTCTACGGGTCGCGCCCTGATTGATACCAGCGCACTGCTCGCGCTGGCCAATCCCCGGGACCAATACCATGAGCAGTCAGTCGCCACCGCACGTACGTTCACCGCGGATGGCGGCCGGTGGATTGGGACCACGCTGATCCTCGCTGAGTTGCACGGCCATCTCCTGTACCGCAGGGGACCGCAGGTCGCTCGCTCGGTGCTCGGCAATTTGCTCGACGACAGCGCGTTTCGATGGATGGATGTCACGGTCGATCTGGTGCATGAAGCGAACTCGGCGTGGCTCACAGCGTTCCGAGATCAGAAGTTCTCACTGACGGACGGTGTCAGTTTCGCGTTGATGAAGCGAGAGAAACTACACGTGGCGTTTGCGTTCGATCACGATTTCACGACCGCTGGGTTCGAATTGCTATCTTGACCCCTCCGTTCTAAGGAAAACAGCCTACCTCGCATTCATTGTTAGCCGTGTTGGAGAAAGCCGTCGAGCGGGGT
>JAZDDC010000092.1:0-2197 GCA_036679565.1 Gemmatimonadota bacterium | reverse complement strand
CCACAGCATCGATGCCGTGTTCGGCAAACCCGCGCTGCCCGGTCAATTCCCACGCCAGACATGCCAAAAAACCGCCGAGCATACTGGCAATTGCGCCTGCCGCTGTGCCGCCGCGCCAGTTCAGCCCAAAGACAACCGGAACGAAGAAAAAGCTCGCAATAAATTTCGTCTGTGCCACGACGATCGACTGAACATCACCGAGTTTTTGGAGTGCAAATATCATGGGGACGACCGCCAAAACGACAATGGCAATCCTATTCACATTGATGCGATGACGGTCGCTAGCATTGGGCCGTATGAACTTGCCGTACAGATCATGCGCAAAGGAAGCACCGGTCACGAGCAGAATCGAATTCACGGTGGACATGATTGCACTTACCATCGCAATGATGAGCAACGATCCGATAATTGGTGGCAGCACTTCGAACGCCATGATCGAACTTGCTTGATCGATGGACGCAAGGTTGGGGAACAGGACACGCGTAAAGAGCCCAAGCGCGAGCACGCTGAGACCAATGACAAGTTGGAACCCGATGGATACGAAAATCGCGAGCTTCACGGTACGTTCGTCGCGCATTGAATAAAAACGTGTCAATTCGTAGGGCGCCACGATGATCGACAGTCCAAAGGCGGCGCCGGCAGCAATCAACTCTTTTGGCCCGTAGTACCAGCCAAGGATCCTGGAGTCCAGCGCGTCGAGGAAAGCCAGAGACGGTCCGAATCCACCAACCTGGCGCCACAACACGGGAACCGCGACTGCCAGCGCAATGACGATGATGAGGGCCTGCAAAAAATCGATGTAGGAGCTGCTACGGACACCACCCATCAACGTGTACAACGAGGTACTCGCGACCAGGAACAACATCGCGGTTATCGGACGCATCCCAAAGATTGCCTGCGCGATCTCACCGGACGCTTGGAACTGCGCCACCAACAAGATTGAATACGAACCGATAATGAGAATGGCGGCCAACGCACGCGCTCGTTCGCTCCCGAACCTCGCTGCGATATAGTCCGGTACGGTCAATGCTCCAAAACGTCGAAGTTTTGGTGCCACGTAAAATGCCGAAACGAGCCAACCGGCCCACATCCCGAGCCACACGTACCACCACGACACACCGGCCAGATAGTGCCGCCCCAGTGTACCGACCAACGTCCCCGCACTAATCTGTGTGGCGGCCAGGACGGCACCACCGACGAACGGGCCAATCGAGCGACCCGCCGCCAGAAAATCGACTTCGGTTTTTGTATGACGGGCACTCCAAATCGCGATCGCGAAAATGATCGCCAGGTAAACAACCAGTATGTAAATGAACGTGTCTGTCATGTCGCAGACCGAACTCGCCACACAACCCAAAACACCGAGGCGGCGAACAACATTACCAATACCAAACTGTCGGCAAGACGTGCACGGTTGACGCCTTCGATTGGCAAGAGCACAAAACCGGGCATGTTGGCCGGTTGCCCGAGTAGTGTGCCATCCCTCTGTCGGTTAAAACGAGGGAAGGCGTCGGCGAGCGACGCGCCCGCAACTACACCACTCACTGATATCGTTATCGTGGTCGTTCCGGGAATTGTCGCAAGCTTCGGAACGAAAAGAGGGACGCGCTCCGGGTTACCAGTGACGGTGTACGCCAACCGGAAGGTCTCCGGACCCGTTTCGACGGGTTCGATCCTCAGCAAACCGCCCAGGTCACGAGCTGTCGTCGCCACCGACCCCTCAAGTGATATCGTCTGACCGGGCCACTTGATGGCGTCGAAAGTCAGCCCGTTCCCCGGCGCCGAAACCAGATACTCCATTTCCACCGAAGCACCGTTCGTCGTTACCTCAATGCCAACCCGCGCATCGATGATCTGGCTCGCGGCAAGCACTCCTACCACAGCGAGCAACATCCTGTCTTCCCCCGTTACGGTGAAACGGGGAAGGTGCTTGATGTGATCGCATTCGCAAGGCTCTGGCTGGACCCTAAGGAACTGATATCTTCCGGTTTGCAAGCTATCCGCTACCAGCGAGATCCTTCATAACATGGGCAGACAAGATGTAGCACCCGACCTCGGCCCCGAAGCCATTCGGTCATTCACGAAATCGCTGTTGGACGATCTGCGCGCTCTCGAACACATGATCGCCGAGGGCATGATCGAATCCGGTGTCACACGTATCGGCGCGGAACAGGAGATGTTCCTCGTGGATCAACGA
>JAZDDC010000091.1:0-3502 GCA_036679565.1 Gemmatimonadota bacterium | reverse complement strand
CAAACCCTGGACCGACATGTGCAACAACATTTTGGCGGACCAAATGTACCCAGTTGGGTACCACGCCGAGCACAATACGCCAACCGAAATTGACAACTTCAATTGCGAGTTTACCATCAGAACGATGTGCAATCGCAGAAGATGAATTGTCACCAAGGGTTATGGCAGTTTCCGGTGTTAGACCTTGACCAACCCTAGCGGTTCGTGTCGTAAAATGGGCAGTGCCTGCCCGCAGTGTGTTGAGTGCTTGTAACCCGCCCACAGCTTCAACAGCAAGTTCAACTATTTCTTGGGCTTTTGCCTGCGATGCAAGCGAGGCATCACTACCTGACACCAAAACCGTATTGACTGGTGTTGCGAAGACTGTCCTCCCGTCCAGTGCCATGAAACCGACGAACGCGATAAGACCAGTGCCAACCAACAATCGGCCCGTAACTTTCATGCGCCTTCTCCCATTCTCGTTGCCATTGATCTGGGCTGGACGCACCGGTTGCTCAGCGCCGCGAGACAGCCCGACGTTTTAACTCCTCCTCGAACGCAACAACCTCGTAGTCATCCTCAAAGTCCACTCGGTCGGGGGACCGAAGGTAGCCGCTCAAGTCCATGTTTCCAGCCGCCAGCTCGCGGTCGAACGCCGCGGCGTCGCGTTTAGAGGCTTCTATAGCCGTGTCCGCGCTCGAGTATACAATCTCCCCCAACGTGCGGTCCTCCAACTTGACCCGCTGACGTATTGTCTCGCTTGCGGCGAACTGTCGTCTGATGGCGCCGAAGGCAAACACCAGTGTGCCTTCGTCGTCCGACGACACATCGGCGTCGAACTCCGAGGCCAGTTGGTGCAACGCGGCTTCGACCTCGAAGCGATCCACTTCGTAGCCCTTCAGTCGAGGTTTGGCGTGAGCGAGTGCCTGGTCCACAGTCACCTTGCCCTTCCCAGCCAACGCCTCGCGGTACACGAGTCCCAAGACCGTGCGTCTCAGGTTGCGGGCTTCCCGCGCGCGGTTTTCCCGCCGGACGCCAAGTTTGCGGAGTAGCGGGACGGCGAAAAAGAGCACGCTGAATACGACCGGGATCGCTACCAGGCCGATGAACGCCGCCGTACCGCCGATGCCGAGCTGTGGGAAGATGAATAGGGGAGCGGTGGCGCCCGCTAAAAGATTGAAGCCGTTCAAACCGACGATCACGGCGTTGTGCTTCTTCTCATTGCCGGTGACCTCCAATGGGTACTCCATGCGAAGCCAGGCCGGGTTGGGCTCACGATCCGTCACCGCACCGTGTGCGCTCATCATGAGTTCTGAGAATGTGTAGACTAATTCGCCATCCTGCGACACCGTGGGCTCACCCGAGTACGATCCAAGCAAACGGCCCATTTCCTCCTCCGCGGCGGGCAGGGGCAATGCGTTGTGCTGCATGAGTTCGGCCGTGGTCAGCACACCCTTACGGGCCCGGATCAATCGCAGGGTGCTGCGGTCGAGTTGTTTCTGTGTGGGTTTGGGCCGGTCCGGCCCGAAGACGAACGCGAAGACCTTCTTGTAGAATGGCGGCCGATTGTCTTTTTCCTGCGTGGCCTCCCAACGTCGCCCGTAGTATGGGCGCCCCAGACGCCAGCGTGGGGTCCAGATGTAGGACATGAGCCAAAAGCTCGAGAAGTTGAAACCACCGTGCCGATGGCCGCGCCCGCGACCCAAGCTTCCGCCGCCGCGGCGTTCACCACCCTTGGACATCAGGGCCGCGATGGCAGCGATGGCTAGCACCACGAACACCACGAAGTAGACCACCAGCATTGTGACGATCCAGACCTTGAACGCCCCAGTAAGAAACTTCTTGGCCGCCCTCTTGAGGCGCGCCATCGCGGAAACTGCGTCGCGGCGGATGAGCTTGCGGTCAAAGTGGTAGACCATCTCACCGGACTCAGCGACTTCGAGATGACCCTGGTGTGACTCCAGAAGACCCTTCAGCGCCGACTCCACCTGATCGCGGGGCAGCCCAACGTTGGAGACTACGTCACCGATAGTGCCTCTGCCCTTGAGGGATCGAAGGGCGCGGAGGACGTCAGGATGATGTTCTGCAATCGCGGTAGTACTCAAGAAACAGCCTCGTTGATCGTTGTCCCGGCGCGGGTGCCGGTTGTGCCTAACCTACGGCACGAGATGGCGGTTTTCTTCAAGGAGAAGGGAGAGACCTCGGCGGAGCCCCCTGCACCTGGCTTGAACAAAACCATGTTCGGTCGCAAAATGCCACTATGAAGGAAACGCGGCAGGCGTCACGGCGGTAGCCGCGCAGTTGCTGGAATCATTCCCTGGAGGACTGAACAACGCCCGCGAACGTATCATCATGAAAATATCATGAAGTAGTATAATAGAGGAATACGCGGGACTGTCCGGGGTTCGAATCCGGCGGCTCTGCACCTGAAGTGATTTTGGTGGAACGACGTCGTCGTGTACAGGCTAGAGAATGTTAGGCGCCATCACAAAGCAGAACATCTACGTTACCCTCCAAGTTGGGCGGACTGGTATCGAATATGCCGATCAAGATTGGTGAGGTGGAAGCGCTCTTCCGGTATCCGGTGAAGTCTATGTGTGGCGAACGTCTCGAGGCCGCGGAGTTGGGCTGGCACGGTCTCGACGGCGACCGGCGCCTGGCACTTCGTCGGACGGACGACCGCAGCAGCTTCCCGTGGCTTACCGCCACCAAGCTTCCGGAGTTGCTCCTCTTTACTCCGCGGCGGCAGGGCTCCACGGTCGAGGGAACTCTCCCGACGCACGTTTGTACGCCGGAAGGAGACGAGCTGGCTATCTTCGGTGAAGCATTGGCAGTGGAGGTCGGTCGTCGCCATCGTTCACCGGTTCAGATGATGCACTTCAAGCATGGCATCTTCGATGAAGCGAGCATCTCGGTTATTACCACGGCCACGGTTCGCGAAATCGGACGGCTCGCAGCACAGCAGCCAGATGTCCGCCGATTCCGGCCGAACGTCGTGATTAACTCGTTGGGCTCCACCCCGTTCGATGAGGATGAATGGGTGGGAGGTGTGCTCTCATTCGGAGAGAGCCTCGCGGCTGCCGCCATAAGCGTGACGCTGCGCGACGAACGCTGCGCGATGGTGAACCTCGACCCCGGCTCCGCACGCCCCGCCGCGGAGGTGTTGAAGGCGATTGTTCGGGTGCGGGCCAACAAGGTTGGGGTATACGGCGCGGTCACTCGGCGCGGGCGCCTGGTGGTAGGACAACCCATATTCTTCGAGCCGGTGGCGTAAGGGGGCATCGGTGAATCGATCAGCAACTGAAGCACGGCGTGAATACAGGTCGTATTTTGCGTTGGCCGTCCCTTCGGGTTGAACTTGCAGGAACCTAATTAGCCACAACCTGGGCGGCCGCTCCCGAGTACGTTCTCCGCATTGTCCTCGGGAGAGTCCCGTCCATCCAGCCAGCGGATCTCGACGCCTTGACGCTCCATACGCCGAAACCATGTGTCTTGTCGCTTGGCAAACTGGTGGATCGCAGTG
>JAZDDC010000090.1:0-6157 GCA_036679565.1 Gemmatimonadota bacterium | reverse complement strand
CTCGCAATTCTGCTTGGAATCGATCGAATCCCGGACATGTTTCGGAGTGCTACGAACCTGTTAGGGCAGATTACGACGGCGGTGCTGGTCGATCGGTGGACGGCCGATTAACGATTAACGATTGCAGATTAACGATCAGTGGAATTGGGATTATTAATATGATCAAATCGTTAATCTGCAATCGTTAGTCGTTAATCAGCCGTCATTAACGCGCCGCATGCCACGCACGCAGCAACTCCGCTTCCTGTTCAGCCGACAACCCCGCCCGCAGCCCTTGCCGCCGTTCTGCCGGCCGAGAGTAGTGGAAGTCCAGCGTGTCTCGAGCGGTGACCGCGAGTGGCCGATATTGGATTCCGGCAGCTAGAGGGCGACTCAGATCGAATTGTTGAAACCCGCGGCGGTTGCCGCGTGGTGGTTGCCACATGGGCATCGTCCGGCCGTAGGGTCGTTGCTCGTGTTCGATGAGGAAGTCCGCGTCTACCCATGTGAATGAGATTGTGGCAGTTGTGACAGCACGGCATCCGTAGAGCAATTCACCGAATGACAGTCGTGAGGCCGGACCGAGCGCATTGAGCACTCCCGTGTTGTTGTTTTCTGCCAGACGTACGTACCATTCCGCAAGGTCTCGAGCGTCGATGAACATCACCGGTGTGTCTGGATCACCCGGAGCCAACATCTCTCCGCCGCGATCCACGCGAATGGGCCAATAGGAGAATCGGTCGGTGTTGTCTCCGGGCCCAACGATGAGTCCCGGTCTTACGACGAGCGTTCGGTCACCAAATGCTGCCCGGACTTCGCGCTCTGAAAGGACTTTCTCTGGGCCGTATGGCTGCCGTTCGTTACGGTCGACCATCGACTGTTGAACGTCGTGAACGGGGCCGTCCTCGTTCATTCCTATCTCGGAGAAATCGGAGTAGACGGATCTGGTCGATGTAAATAGGTAACGGTCGACCGTGTCCTTGAGCAGTTGAGCGGATGTTCTGACCCAACCCGCGTTCCTTGTTGCCGAGTTATCGATTACAATATCCCAACGCCGGCCTTCGAGCGCGGAGTGGTCGTTGTTGCGATCGCCGATCAAGGTCTCCACGCCGTCCGGAAGCCTGTGGTTGGACCGACCACGATTAAAGACGCTGACATTGTGACCCCGCTCGACTGTGGCGCGCACCAGGTGCGGCCCAATGAACCCAGTGCCGCCCAAAATCAAAATGTCCATGACGCGTCTTTGTGGTTTCATTGCGGATCGAGCTGACGCCGCCGAGCGTGCCGGCAAGCTCAACGCCGCGCCGGTCGCTGCCAATGTTTGGATGAAGTCCCTACGGCTAGCGAACATGGCGTGCTCCTGAGTCAAACGAGTTCGGGGTTGCGAATCATCCGATTTTATCTCTCCACCGGCCGTACGGTAAGCCTGTTTGGCGGAAGCGTCCGCCCGGGTGTCCACGGGGCGCCGGCCGCTTCGAGGTCTGTCTCGATCTGAGCCATTTTGTTTTCAAGGACTGCGGAAAGATCGCGACGTAGATCTCCGAAACTATTGCGTGCAATCTCGAGGTTACGACGTTGTGTCTCGGTGGGTGTCTGCCGTGTGCCCCAATGTCCGTTGGTAACACGACCGATTCTGTTTTGTATTGACGGTACCGTGGCCTCGTTGAGCCCCTGCCTGATGCGATCGCCCGAGAGTCTGGTTCGGATGGCCTCGATGTCGTAACCAACACTGTCCAAGCGGGCAAACAACGCCGGATGAGCATTGGGTGTTTCCAGCAACGCCGCTCTCATGTGGCGAAGCCGATTTTGGGCTCGCGAGATTTCCGAGCTAGCGCTGGACACTTGGCGCATCAGCTCGCTGGCTTCGCGTTGGAACGCGGTCACCGCCAGGAAGTCCGTTCCCGGCGGGGCGGTTGGTACCGGCTTGACGTTGAATTCCTGTGGCGAGCCCATCGTCTGTGCACCGGCGCTGGTGACCATGACTAACTCAACTCGATACGATCCCGGTGCCGCCAAGGGTCCCTGGGGCGGTTGCACCCACGGAGGCGTGAATGCCGGTGTAGACAGATTGACCGGATTCGGTGGCGGTCGGCGCAGATCCCAACTAACGCGGTGCAGACCGGGCTCAGCGGGCCCTTCCACCCATCGAACTGGTTCGCCGCGGAAGTCGCGGACCATGAGCAGGACCCGGGTTTCTCCTTCGGTGGCTTCCCGTTGCAACGCATCCCAACCGGGGAAGGGTATTTTTGCACCCTGGTTGCGCAACGTCTCCTCTGTCTTCTGGCGTCGTTGACGCTCGGTTCCTGGAACGTCGTTGATATAATATGTGAATGTTGCACCGAACGGTGGGTTCTCGCCGGTGTAGTCCGTACTCCCCAACGTTGGTTTGCCCTTCGCTTGCATAGGTACGTACGGTACGTACCACCATGCATCGCGCACCGGAAGCAATGTTGCTTGACGAGTAAGCATCTGCGTATCTAAATGGCGTAGCGCGGAATAGTCGTCGAGAACGTAAAACCCTCTCCCGAACGTCGCTCCCACCAGATCGTTATCTCGCCGCTGCAGTTCGATGTCGCGAAACGCGATCGTTGGTACACCGCCATTCAATTTGAACCAGTTCGTTCCCCGACTCATCGTGACGTAGATGCCGAACTCCGTTGCAAGGAATAAGAGATTTGGATCGACATGGTCCTGCTCTATTGCCCAGGCGATTGTCCCGCCTGGAAGATCACCTATTATAGAGCGCCAAGTGTGGCCGCGATCGGGACTTTCAAAAACGTAGGGACTGAAGTCGCCGATCTTGTGTGCATCGGCGATAGCGAAAACGACGTTTCCATCGTGTTGCGACGCCTCGACATCGTTGATGAACGACAATTCCGGGACGTCCGGTAGCTGATCGATAGCCCTCCAGTTTTGGCCGCCGTCCTCGGTTGCCTGAATCAGTCCGTCGTCTGTGCCCACATAGAGCACGCCCTCGGAGACTGGAGACTCGGAGATCCCAGTGATCGTGCCGTACAGGGACATGGCGCTGTTCCCATACAAGGCATCTACGCTTGGCACTCGCCCAAACAATTCCATTTCGTAGCGATTGCGTCCCCGTGTGAGGTCGCCACTCAGTATCGACCACGAATTCCCCCGGTCATCGCTGCGCCAGAGGCGTTGCGACGCGAAATAGAGCCGATTGGAATTGTGAGGGCTAATAAAAATTGGTGCATCCCAGTTCCAACGCTCAGGTGGGTCTCCCGGTGCCGGTTGTGGCTGGATATCGAGTGCTTCTTCGCTCGGCCGATGATAGCGAAACAGATTTCCTTGTTGTGTTTGGAGGTACAACGTATTTCGATCGTTGGGGTCGATTGCGACGGCGTAGCCGTCAGCGCCCATCGGTGCGTACCAATCCCGGTTCCGAACGCCCTCGACGTTCATCGTGCGAGACGGGCCTAAGAGCGTTCCGAGGTCCTGCGCGCCACCCAATATGTCATAGAACGGTTCCCCATCGTCCAACGCCAACTTGTAGAATTGCGAGATAGGAAGATTGGGAAAGTGTTGCCATGTCTGACCTTCATCGAATGTTTGGTACAAACCCGCGTCTGTTCCCGCGATCAAATGTTGTCCGTCGTCCGGGTCAATCCAAAGCGCGTGGTTGTCGCTGTGTTTTTCCCTGCCGGTACCCAGAAAATCGAAATTGGCGCCGCCATCTCTGGTAACATGAAAAAACACGTCCATTTGATACACGAGATCGGGATCGTGTGGGGACGCTTCGATCTCTTGGTAGTAGTGCGGGCCGGTTCCGCCGGAGACATATGGATTGCGGTGTTCCCAGCTCTCACCTTTGTCACGTGAGCGGTAGAAACCACGCTCTTCCTCATTCGCTTCTATCGTCGCATATACAATAGCGGGATTGGCCGGCGAAACCGTGATACCAATTTTTCCCATGTCGCCTTGTGGTAGTCCTGTCTCGACACGTCGCCATGTTTCACCAGCGTCGGTGGTCTTGTGGATACCGGACGCAGCGCCCCCCGCCATTAGTGCCCAGACATGACGTCGTCTTTGATACGAAGCGGCATACATCACGTCGGGGTTCGATGGATCGAACTCGAGGTCCGTGATTCCGGTTTCAGCATCGATCTCGAGGACCGCGCGCCATGTGTCGCCGCCGTCGATTGTCTTGAAAACCCCTCTTTCTCCACCCGATGACCATAGCGGACCTTCGGCGGCAACGAAGACCACGTTACTATTGCGGGGATCGACCAAAATTTTTCCGATGTGTTGTGATGTTTCCAGAGCTACGCGTTCCCATGTGCGCCCGGCATCTCTACTACGATAGACGCCGTCTCCCCAACCAACGTGGCGTCCACTGACGTTCTCACCGGTGCCGACCCAAACCACGTCCGGATTATTGGGATCAATGGTGACGACGCCGATCGAGTAAGACGTCTGGCTGTCGAAGATCGGGGTCCATGTAGTACCCGCGTTTGTTGTTTTCCATACCCCACCCGAACCGACCGCCACATACCATGTGTTTTGCTTGGATGGGTGAATCGCGATGTCTGCTATGCGGCCGCCCATGACCGCCGGGCCGATGCTTCTCAGTTGCAGGCCTTCTACAGCCTGGGCGATTGCGGCGGTTTCCGTTGATTGGGCCGATGCCTCAACGCAATACGCGGCAGTTGTTAACGCGAGTCCGGAGACGGTCAACATGGCAGATCGGAGGCGCATCTGAAATTCCTTTCGAGTCGGCGTGTTGGGCGAATGTTGTGGGACCTAATAGGAACCACAGAGATGGAGAATCTCAACACTCAGCACTCAACTTTCAGCATCAACAGTCAACTTTCATCCAGGCCGCAGGTTCGGTTTGGCGTTAAGTGTTGAATGTTGATGCTGAGCGTTGATTGGTGAGCGTTGAGTGTTGAATGTTGAGTCCTGCGCTTCTCTATTCTGCTTGAAATCGCTATTCTCGCTGAGGATCTTTCTCACGGAGCCGGTATGCGCACACCCTTGGCCGCACTCTTTGTTTTGACCACTACGTTTGGCTGTGCAGCCGATGTTAGCAGTTCTTTTCACGAGTTGCTAGACGAGGCCTGGGAATTCCGGTTGCAGGAAGACCCTCTGTTTGCTACGTCGACGGGCGACCGACGCTTCAACGATCAACTTCCGGATGTTTCCGCCGAAGCGGAAGCTCGGCGTGCGGACGTCAACAGGGACCTGTTGATACGCCTCAGGGACATCGATGGTGAAGCCTTACTAGGCGAAGATCGAATTAGTTATCTGATGTTCGAAAGGCAATTAGAGGACGCCGTCGCGGACTTTGAGTTCCATGGTTACCGGTTTCCAATGACTGTGGACAATGGATTTCATATTTCGTTTGCGCGTTTACCCAATCAAGTTCCGCTCGCCACCGTAGAGGACTATCAGAATTATATCACGCGACTCGAGGGGTTCCCGCAATACCTCGATCAACACCTCACGTTGCTCCGCGAGGGTATCGAAACCGGGTATACACTTCCCCGCGTAATACTCGAGGGTTACGAAGTTACGGTGGTAACGCACCTAGTCGCGGATCTGAGGGAGAGTCTGTTCTACGCTCCCTTCGCTGAGTTTCCCACGACGATTCCGGAAGGAGACCGAAGCCGCCTCCATGACGCGGGGCTTGCTGCCATCGAGGGCGCCGTCATACCGGCATATGCAAGGTTCCTCCAGTTCCTAACAGAGGAGTACATCCCGAGCGCCCGTGAAACTACGGGGGCATCAGACCTAGATAACGGGCGGGCCTACTACGAGCACCTCGTCAAGAGTTTTACCACGCTCGACATCACGCCGGACGAAGTGCACCAAACGGGGTTACGCGAAGTCGAACGGATTCGTGCGCAGATGGACTCCATCATCCAGCTAGTGCAGTTCCGCGGGTCCTTTGGGGATTTTTTGCAGTACCTGCGCACCGATCCACAATTTTATCCAAAAACAGGTAAGGAGTATCTGACCCGCGCCGCGTACATCGCTAAGAAGATGGACGGCAAGTTACCATCGTTGTTTAAGACGTTGCCGCGCCAACCGTACGGCATTCAGGAAGTGCCAGATCACATTGCGCCGAAATACACCGGTGGGCGCTATATCGGTGCCCGTCTCGGTGGAACAGAACCGGGTTACTATTGGGTAAATGTCTACGCGCTCGAGAGTCGGC
>JAZDDC010000009.1:0-4791 GCA_036679565.1 Gemmatimonadota bacterium | reverse complement strand
GCCCAATAGGTTAGGCAGGTAGTTGCTTCGGCGTTTCCTATCCACGCCAGTCCATCTTATTACTTGATTGCCAACCACGTACATGCATTCGTCGTCGTGGGTTCACATCTCTCAATTGACCATTAGGTCGTACTTGGGAAGATTCTGGGAAGGTTTGGGTGTAAACAGATCGAAAAGGATGCGAAAGCCTGCAAAGGATGGGCTGCTGAAAGACCAATTCTGATAACGGTTTACGAAGGAACGCAATCAAACGCAAAGGCTCGGACAGAACTGCAAAACCTCTATTCGGCAGTTCGAATCTGCCCGGCGCCTCTTGTGGGAATGCCTATTCCACAACGGTTCACATGTAGCTTGTCCTTCGCGGGAAGATGGCTTGCCTCGCCGGGTTGGCATGCCGGCGACTGGATTATTACATTGGCAATCGGCGCCATACCACGGAGGTGGTGTGCCTTTCGCTCGCAGCTCGGTTTTTATTGCTCTGATTTCGTTTCCGGCAGCCGCTTATGTGGTTGATGCGGTCACGGTGCGGCCTGCCACCCCGGCGGTCGTCACGGTCTCGGATTCGATCGTTCGGCAACCGGCCGATGCGGTTGTCACATTTGCGCTGGCGGAGGTCCTGCAGGAGCAGGGCGATCCACCGCTCGGCCTTCAGCGTGATCCCCCACCAACCACTGCCGAACCGCGACGCGAGTCACGCCCACCTCTGATAATCACGGCACCCGCGTTCCGAATGCCGAGAGCCCCTGCCTTGGTGGGGCTGGACGGCATCGCCGAGATATTGGCGAACACCGCGGACGAAAGAGATGTTTTGCCGGTGCTGGTTGCCCGGTCCGTCGTGCCGGTTTTGTCAGATGCCCCGGCGACGCGAAGTCTTATCGAGGCCACGCGGCCGGTTGGCGACTCTGATCTAGATCGGTTTTACGAAGTTGAGGGTCTCGAGGAGCCACCCGAGCTGCTCAGCGGGGCCGTCGCACGATACCCTCCGCTCCTCGCGAGCCAAGGCGTGGAGGGATTCGTAGACGTCAGGTTCGCCATCGAATCGTCGGGTCAGACTGACTCGATCCAAATCCTCTTCGCCACCGATCGGCGGTTCGAACAGCCGGCCAGGGAAGCAATCCAGCGAAGTCGTTACCGACCCGGCCGGATTGGCGGCGTGTTGGTGCGGACGATGGTCGAGCAACGATTCACGTTTGGCAGCGCGTCGAATGACCTTGCCCAGCAGGGTGCTCTCAGGGCGGCGACGCCCGACGACTCGGCCCCGGTGGATCAGAGTCGGGTCTACGACCCGAAGGACGTCGATGAGCCGCCCGAGCTGAAAACCGAGGCAACGCCACGATATCCTCAGATCCTTTGGGACATGCGAGTTGACGGGTTTGTAGATGTCGAGTTCGTGATCGGTCTTTCGGGTCAGGCCGAACGTTCCTCGATCAACATTACCTTCGCATCCGATTGGCGTTTCGAACAACCGGCCACCGACGCCATCAGGTTGAGCCTCTACCGACCAGGCCTGATTCGTTCCGCATCGGTGCGTGTGCGGGTCAAGCAGCGCGTGACGTTCACTCGACAGTAGGCTTTGCTCAAAGCCAAAGCCCTGAGGAATGTGCGTTTGGTCACTAGTATCAAACGGTTACGAACGTTTCGCCAATCCATGAACAGTAGCCTTTCGACCGCCACCGCCGGACTACCAAGCGAAGGACAATGCGTTCCCCGACGTAACGGTGACACTTACCTTCCCTCCGTGTCGGTATGGCACCGTGGACGTGGGCAGCCCTTGGGGAGGAATCGATGGTCTCTTACCAGATTTACAAAATCCTACATTTGGTGTCGTTGTTTGGCATTTTCATGTGTCTCGGCGCGTTGGTCATTCACCGAATGAACGGTGGCGAGCAAGAGTTCCCGGCCCGAAAGTGGGTCATGATGAGTTTTGGCGTCTTCATGTTTCTGGCGCTCACCGGTGGCTTCGGTTTGATGGCGCGGCTAGGGGCGGGAATGCAACCCTGGATCTACGCAAAGATGGTGCTCTGGCTGACTATTGGTGGGTACATGAGCGTCATTCTCCGCAAGCCAGAATGGTCCAAAATAAATTGGTTCGTTCTTTTGTTGCTTGGTGCCACCGGATCGTTCGTTGCGCTTTACAAACCGTTTTAAGAATCCGGTTCCTCTTTTATGGCAGTGATGGAGCGGTCAGTACGATGGTGTTTCCCACCACTGCCGCTGTCCAATTGAGGGGTAGGCTCAGGTTCGTAAGCGTTCCGACAATCGAAGTTGCTGTCGCGACAATGAATTGCTCCAATGGAGTTGGCACGAAGGTGTTGAAGACACCCGATGACAGCGTCATGTTGGTTATATCCAGTGTCCCCGTCACAATAAACTGATCCAAGTCGATCCCGGGGTTTCTGCCGCCTATCTCCAGACGAACAAAACCCGCTGGCACCAAAATGCCCCCAGATCGATTCACAGTCAGTGCGCCGGCGTTGTTGAAGCCGCCGGGACTCCAAAGCCCGGTCACTGTTCCGAGTACGGCATCGACGATGTCGATGGTTGCCGTTCCGCCGTTAATGGATGCCGTGTGGTCAAAGGTTCCGTTGAAATCCAATGTACCGGTGGTTGGATTGACCAAGGCGGAACCGGTGTTGTTGAATGCTACATTGAACGAAAACACACCAGCGCCAAGGCTGCGCAACAGATTGCCAACGTTAACGAATGAACTCGCCGCACCCACACCCTGTGCGATGCTTGCGGCCGCCTGAATATCGAAGTTAGCCCCCATGAAGTTTCGCACGAGCGCGCCGTTTGCCAACGTGAGCGTGCCAGTGCCGCTTGCGTCCCAAGTGAGATTTGCTTTGGTGTCGAGCGTTCGTGTATCGATTGTCTTCGCGGCGGCGCCGGAGATGACAAATGTGCTTGCGGTATCGAGGAACGTGGTACCCGTACCACTCCACGTTCCGCCGGTCCATGAGCTGGGGTTTGAAGGAGTGCGGAGACCAAACACACCAGCGCCGGTAAGAGTCCCACTCGATTGGTTGAACGCGGTTGTCCAGTTGGTGTCAGGCGCACCGGCGCCGGTGTAGTCCAGTTGGACGGTACCACCGTCGATGACTACAGATGGAATGTCCAACTTGCTCGCGGCAATCACCGTACCAGCGGTAAAGAATACATTCCCAAGTCCGCCAATTGTCGCGGTGGATGACAGTGTGTGTATCCCCCCGTTGAACCGCAGGTCACCACGGTCCGACGTCGTATACACGCCATCGCTTGTGCCACCGGTGCTCAAGTTCAACCCACCGTTTTGCACCCCCGGTACACCAAGCACGTTAACAACACCGCCGACGAGGTTGTTGAGTTGCAACTCGATCGTCGCATCCAACGCACCGTTGCGCAGTACGGTGCCGGAGTTATTAAACTGTGGCACTGCTCCGCCGAGGTTGTATGCATATGACACGTTGCTTTGAATGTCGAACGTGGCGCCCAATTGGTTATCAAAGATTGCTCCGACCCCGGTATTCGTCGCGTTGCCGGTCCACAGCACGTTTCCTTGGTTTTCGAATACACGGTTTCGGTGTTCTCGTACGCCGCCAGCGCCCCATGTGCTTGTTGCGGTATTCAATATTCTGAGGATTCCCGGGCCTGCACCGCCATCTAGCGTGCCGCCGTTCCAGACATGTGCCGCGGTTACGATTACCGTTCCATCACCGCTCAGCGTCCCGGCTGTTTGCGTGTAACGTTCGACGGTAGCTACCGCAGGGGACGTACTCGTCATGGTGGCGGTCCCTCCGCTCAGCCGAAGAATACCGAGTCCTGTCGTGGCAAACCCGTTGAGTAGGTTGTAGCTGACCGTCCCAACGGAAGACAGGTCGAAAGCGGCGCCGCTCGAGACGGTCGCCGATCCGCCAAGCGTCCCGCCCTGTGTCAGCGACAGCGTACCTGTTTGGATATCGATCGTACCACTGTTGACGAAATTGGCCCCCATCACGAACGAACCAGCGCCAGTGTTTCGTGTAACCGTTCCCAAGTTATTGAACGTGGTGAATCCACCGGTGTTGTGTACCCAGAGGGCCGAAGCCGCGCTGGCATTGAAGGAACTACCTACCTGATTGTTGATGGTTGCCGCGTTTGTCAGGTTGAGTTGGCCCGTCATGGTCCAATCCACAGTTCCTTCATTGTCGATGACTCGGCTGTCCAGTCCTCGGGCACCGACTCCTTCGACAATCAAGATTGCGGCTGGTCCAATCCGCGTCGTACCCGACCCCGAGAAGTTGCCGGTGCCGTTCCATGTCGCGCTGGTGGCGACGTGCAAGGTGCCGGTTCCCCCGATGGCTCCGCCCGTGAACATCAACTCGTTCGTTACAGCCGTATCCGGTGCGATGGCGCTGAAGTTAGCGATGCCGACCCCGACGACTGTGGTGTCTAAGCTGTAAGGCCCGCTAAATGTTGTAGTGCCGCTCAGCAAGTTGAATGTCCCACCGCCGGTCACTGGGCCACTAACGAGGTGCGTACCCCCGAGGAGCAAGGTGGCACCGTTATCCACGAAGATTGGTCCTGAACTTCCTCCGTCGCTGTTGAACTGTAGCGTCCCGGACGCCACATGCACGCTGTCGGTATTGCTGAACGGTACGCCAAACAGGACAGTGCCTGTGCCCACGGGTCGATCCAAAACGCCAGCGTTTGTGAATGCGCCGGTTGCACCACCGCCCTGTAAGAAGTTTCCACTGGTGCCAGCGAGCGTGATGGTTCCGTTGGTGAGATTGTTGAGCGATGCACCGTTGGTAACGGTGATTGTCCCGATTGCCG
>JAZDDC010000089.1:0-2641 GCA_036679565.1 Gemmatimonadota bacterium | reverse complement strand
ACGAGAATGCGGATAGCGCACGCGCGATTGCCACCGATGTGATCACCGGTGTCGAAGACGCCGCAGGACGCGGCATGCCGGAAGCGGTTTTTCTGATGGGAACAGCGTACGCAGAGGGGCTCGGCAAAGAGCACAATGACGAGGTCGCCGTCGGTTGGTACCGCAAGGCCGCAGATCTGGGGAACGTGCTTGCCCAGCACAATATGGGCAACGTGTATTTCTCGGGAACCGGTGTTCCGCAAAACGACTCGCTGGCCGTTTACTGGTGGACGAAAGCTGCCCGCCAGGGCGACGCCATTCCGCAATTCCGACTTGGCCTGATGTACGAACAGGGGCGCGGCGTCAAACGCGACCTCGACGAGGCGCGCCGTTGGTACGAAGACTCGGCTGGCCGAGGAAACGATGACGCCGTTGAGGCCCTCACACGGCTGGGCCTCCAGTAATGTTCACTCGGCCTTCAGCACCTGAATCGGGTCAACCTTCGTTGCTCGCACTGCAGGGATAAGACACGCGATCGCGGCCACCGCCATCAACAAGAGAGGAACAACCGCAAACGTTGTCACGTCCGTTGCGCTCACACCGTATAAAATTGAGCCCATCAGTTTTGTCAGCAAGATCGCGCCGACGGTGCCGATGACCAAGCCAACCCCGGCAACGGAGAGTCCTTGCTGCAAGACAAGTTTCAGGACAGATCCGGCTTGGGCCCCTAAAGCCATGCGTATCCCCATCTCATGGGACCGTTCGGCAACGGTGTACGACATCACGCCGTAGGTACCAACGGACGCCAACGCTAACGCCACCAATCCAAACGTGAGCAGTAACAGTGTTAAGAACCGGGGACGCGCCACAGAATCAAAAATGACTTGATCCATGGATTGTAGATCTGCGACCGGAAGATTGGCATCCGTGGCCCAAACCGATTCTCGTACCATCCGCGCAATAGATGTGGGCGGAACTGTAGTCCGAAGTACGATATTCATTGTGCGAGGCGCAAAACCCATCAGGTTAGCCACCTGTGGGTAATAAAAGTACAACTCCGTTCCTGTTTCCTGATCGATTCCCTGCTGTTTGACGTCTCTCACAATCCCCACGATGGTAATCCACGGATTGTCACCCTGACGCACGCGCCGACCTATGGGACTTTCGCCGGGCCAAAACGTCCGCGCCATGGTTTCATTTACAAGACCGGCGGGGACAGAACCTTCCAAATCCTGTGAGCCAAACGCGCGGCCTTCCACGATAGGAATCCCCATGGTTTCGAAATAGCCGTCCGTTACGAACTGCCAAAAATCAACATTGTGCGGAGGCCCGTCATCAGTCTGTTCGAGTCCGTCAAATTCCATAGTATTCGCATTTAAACGTCGCTGCGGCGGCAGGCCACTCATACCGGCTACGTTTGCTACACCCGGCAATCCACCGAGTTGTGCGCGCATCTCCTCGAGAAAAGTCGATTGCTGATCCGGCTGTACGTAGGTCGTCGGTGGCAGATACAGTCGAAATGACAAAAGACCATCGACCTGAAACCCGGGATCTACCTGCTGCAACGCCGAGAACGAACGCAGCATCAACCCTGCGCCAATAACCAGGACTACGGCCAACGCCAATTCAGATACGACCAAACTCCGTCGCAAGAAAAGTCGTGCCGCACCGGCAGTGGTCCGTTGGCCCCCTTCCCGCAACGAACCGCTGAGGTCCTTTACCGTGAGGTGAAGAAGCGGTGCCAACCCGAATACGAGGCCAGCGACAACCGAGACACCCAACGCAAACAGCATGACCGAAGCATCGAGCGTGATCTCGCCAGCACGGGGTATACTGTTCGGATTCGCAGCGAGCAATGCGCGAACACCCACCGCCCCAACGATCAATCCCAATGTCCCACCGATAAGGGATAGAACAACGCTCTCCGTCAAGAACTGTCTTGCCAATCGGCCCCGGCCGGCGCCCAAGGCCGTGCGGACAGCAATCTCCTTTTGCCGCGCTTCCGCACGGGCAAGTAATAGGTTGCCGACGTTCGCGCACGCAATCAATAAAACAAAACCAACGGCACCCAAGAGTACCAGTAACGCGGGCCGTACATCGCCCACCACCTCTTCTTGCATGTCCTTTAGGTGGATTGGGTGACGCTCGGGCGATGGCGAGTGCCCTCCACCTTCTTCTTCCCACCGCACGAGTAACGACGCCACTTCCGCCCGCGCTCGTTCGATCTGCACGCCTGGTTTCAAACGTCCAATCGCGTAAAGAAAATGACCGCCCCTGCTGCGTGGGTTGGCAGGGTCGAGTTGAAGCGGTAACCAAGCTTCGACTTTCTCGTCGTGTACGTCGAACCCTTGTGGCATCACACCAATGATTGTCCGCGTCGTCCCATTCACTTCGTAGACCTTGCCCAGGACGTTCCGATCACCACCGAATGCCCGCTGCCAAAGCCCATGCGAAAGCACCAGCACCGGTTCCGCCTGGGGGACATCATCGTCACGCCCTATGGCTCGCCCCATGAAAGCGGGTACACCTAGGACACTAAACAACTCAGCCGTCGCAAACGCGGCAGATACACGGATTGGAGAATCGCCACCCGTTATGCTGACCTCACCCGTGTTATAGGCGCCAATATCCAGAAACGATTCGTTCCAGTCCTTGAGTTCAC
>JAZDDC010000088.1:0-6255 GCA_036679565.1 Gemmatimonadota bacterium | reverse complement strand
ATTGGTCGAAAGTTCGAAGTCACCGATGTCGCTTTGATTCAATCCCGTAACGACCGCGCGGTACGTGCCCGTTACCGGAACGTCGAGTTGAATCCGCGAGTTGAGGTCCGTACCGCCGTCGTCATCTTGGCGATCGACGCCGTTGCCGAGTACGTATAGGTAGGTATCGAAATCGTCGGAGCGAAGGTTGATGATGACGGACTCGCCTCGGTTCGCCTGAAACTCAAATGCCTGGGCGTATGTCTCGCGTCCAGCCAGGAGAGGATCGACCGCGGAAAGTACGCCTTTGATCGGTGTGTTCGCTGCCACCGGTGTACCGCTAACCGGAAGGTCTTGGGGTTCGACAAACCGATTGGTGATCCTGTCAAGCTCTGACGTTGAACCGAATCGGGTGAAGCGAACCGCGTATTCGCCCGGACCGTTGAGGCTGGCGACAATTGCGCGATACTCGCCGCCGGTCGGCAACTGGGCCAGCAGGCGGACGTCATCTCTGCCATCATTTTCTTCCATGAGGCCATGGCCGATCGCAGCTAGGCCGATCTGTAAACCGTCGCCTGAAACATCGATAACGACCGAGTCGCCGCTCCCACCGTCAAACACCCACGAGTGGAGGTAAATCGTGTCGCCTTCGATTACGTATGCGTCACGCTCTGACAACACACGCTGCTCCGAAGTTCCGTGTACAAGTTCCCGACCTTGTGTCGGCATCGAGAGGAACAGTTGGAGTACGGATTCTTCGGACGCATTGTCGATTTCGCGGGGACCCGGGTCATCGCAATTCGGGGTTACTGCATCCGGCACTGGTCTCGCCCGAATCACAAACGATCCTGTATCTGTCGTCCCCCCGGTGGTGACGGCAGCGCTGTAAGTGCCTCCGCTGTCACTCTCAAAGCAGATGCGGGCGGCACCGCCGATGCCAATGTCCTTTTGTTCGACTCCGGGGCCAACGATGTGAAGGGTTGGAGGGAAGTCGTTGGACGAAAGGTCCACAACCATCGGCACGCCCGGTTCAACCTCAACGGACCATGCTTGGAATCGAGATCCATCGAATTGAAGATCGGACGAGGACAGTGTGCCGCGGTGCTCCTCGCCGATATCGAGCTGTCGATTATCGACGGGGAGGAGTGCCAGGATGGTAGAGCCGGGTTCAGGTGCGGGAGCATCGACATTTTGGTTGCTGCAAGCCAGCGCTCCGGCCATCAAAGATGGAGCGAGCGCGGCGACCATGAAGCGGCGACGCGACCCGCGACGCCGGGCGATTGTGACGGTGAGTGTGGCCGGGGAGGTTGGTTCCCGATGCCAAATGGTATTCATCATCGTTGTTACCGCTACAGCTGGGATGAGACATAATACTGCATGGAAAGTGAAGATATCCTAACGCGCGGCGATTGTCGCTCTGCTGGATCCGGACTTACGGTATTGCCCTCGGTGGTTAAGCGGGTTGATTCAGGCCGTGGGTGAAGGACAAATTCGATCATCAAGTTGGACCAGATCGAGGAAAGGTTCAAGCGAAATGCATAGGCGCTTCATTTGGTCAAGCGGGATCATTGCCGCGGGTCTGGCGTGTGTTCTTGGCGCCAACGCCCGGGCGCAGGAAATCTCAACGGCGGAGTTGGCGGAGCGGCGCACGGCTCTCATGACGAAAACGTCCGATGGCATCGTCCTGCTGCATGCCAAATCGGGTCCGAAAGATATGGAACAACCGAGTTGGATTCAGGATGCGACGTTCCTGTATTTCACCGGTCTTGTGAACCAACCGAGTGCCATCTTAGTTCTGGATGGGCCTGCCAACCAAACGCATCTCTTCATACCCCCTCCGCCTGTTTCGTTTGGATTTGCCGTCCAAAACCTCATGCTGGCGCCTTCGGCTCAGACGGCGGATCGACTTGGACTGGATACGGTCCAACCGTGGGACCAACTGTCGTCTTACCTTCGCCGGCGGATCGACAATGGTGTCGGTCGTTTTTATGTCGATGAGTCCCGCAGACCGGAAATGCCAGGTGCGCCTACCGAAATGTGGCCTATCGCTGGCGAAAAAGAACTGTGGCGCAGAAGTTTGGCGCACGCCTTCCCTGACGTAGTCATCGAATCCGCGCGCGGTGCTATTCAGGAATTGCGATGGAAGAAATCGGCCGCCGAGGTTGAGATTCTACGTCGCAACGCTCAGATCACCACACACGCTTTGCTTGCCGGTATACGTCAGATTCGTCCCGGCGCTACGCAGCGGGAAACCGAAGCGGCCGTCATATCAGGCTGTATCGAAGCCGGGGGAGAAGGACCATCATTCTGGCCGTGGACAATGTCTGGACCTAATGCTCACGTGGATCAGCTTGTGCGCGCGTTTTTCGACTATTCTCATTTAAACAGGACGATGATCGCGGGTGAACTCGTGCGAGTCGATGTTGGATGCACGGCCAACTCCTACGGCGGCGACGTGGGAAGAACAATTCCTGTGGCGGGACGGTTTACCCCGGGTCAGGCGGAAACGTGGGATCTCCTCATCTCCGCATACCGGAAAGGTATGGAGGCCCTGCGGCCAGGAGTGACTGTCGCGGGTGTGATGGCCGTGAGCCGGGCCGAGGTCGAACGACTTGCCGGCGGTATGCAAACGCAGCAGGGGAGGGCCGCCGCAACGTTTCTATTGAGTGAACGTGGCATGTCCGTCTGGAGTATCCACGGAGTTGGAATCGACAGCGGCGAAACGCCGTTGGATATGCTTGTCGAGGGTGCGGTGATTGCCTTCGAACCAATGTTCGAGATTGGAGACGATGCGTTTTATCTGGAAGACATGATTGTCGTGATGGCGAATGGGTACGAAGTGCTCAGCGAGGGGCTCCCGTACACTGCGCAGGAGATTGAAGAGGTGATGGCACAGGGTCGCTAGGTGGAACGATGCTGTTGCCTATTACAGTTTTGACACTTCGTCTTGACCGGTAACGAGGCGATCCACCTGTTCGGCAATCTCCCGGGCTGCGCCGAGGTTGTACGTAACGCTATCCAACGATACTTCGCCCACCCGGATTC
Organism: Gemmatimonadota bacterium; assembly: GCA_036679565.1. Lineage (GTDB taxonomy): Bacteria > Gemmatimonadota > Gemmatimonadetes > Gemmatimonadales > GWC2-71-9 > JAZDDC01. Next base: position 3,231 of record JAZDDC010000088.1, on the reverse strand, counting down.
TCAGGAGATCGACGCGTAAGGTTTCCAAAGCGGCCACCGCATCGGCGAGCCGTGTCGCCGCTTGTTGGCGTGCGTCCCTTACCGACGCAACGGCTTGTGTTCGTTGTCCTGCCAACGAGTCCTCCTCGAGATTGGAGGGGTTCTCGTGTACAGATGAAGCGGACAATACCTCGTCCAACTCCGCGACACGCTGACGCATTCGCTTTGCGTCCTGTTCCAGCCCGGACACCACGGCCGGTAGGTCGCCAAGTGTGTCTTTGGTGGAATCTGGCAACGTCTCGTACAGTCCCAGAACAGCCATCCCAACAGCCATCTCGGTTGGCCGATATGTTAGGCGAGCGGCGTCTGATTGTCTTGTCAACTTGAACCCGGCGAGGCGAAAGATCCATTTACCGAGCAACCCCTTCCAACGATTCATGCGACGTTTTTCCCGACCCGCCATGCGTCTGCTCGCCGCGCCGCGGAGTAAAACGCCAAGTGTGGCGGAAAGGAGTCCGAATGGTACGGTCCACGAAAACGTGGGAATGATCAATCCCGCGATAGGTCCAAGTGCGACACCTGCAACTCCGAGTGTGAGTGCGAGGTTACTCGCGAATTTGAAAGTGGCGGCAATACTTTCGTTGGCGTCACCGTAGATGAAAGGCAGTTCTTCTACGCGAAGTTGGTACTCTGCCTCAAGAGCACGGACCAGGTCGAGGCGGTCGAAACCTGCGGTCATGAGATGCCTGGCGCGAGTGGTGGCATACAACCCTGGTATGGCCGCCGCCGCGGCCACCATGCCTAGCAAGACCAAAACGCTAGGCGCAACCGCTAGCGATCCGAATATGATCGGTGTGCTCATCAAGGCGATATAAAATCCGATATACGTCGCAAAACCGCCTCGCCGCTCCTTTGCGTTGGTGACGAACGCGCGTACGGCAACGGGAATTTCCTTTTTGGTTTCGATCGACCGATCGAGCTGTTCGGCAATCTCTTCGGCGCGCGTGAAACGATCGGTTGGTTCTTTTGCGAGACACTTCTCGGCGATTCCGGACAATTTGGTTGGTGTACCCGGAGCGATCTTTGACAGGCGTTGCGGGGTAGTGCGGATGTGATGAGCTAAAATGCTTGGCGAGTCGTCGCCGTCAAAAGGCGGCTGTCCTGAAAGTGCGAAATAGAGTGTTGCACCAAGCGAGTAAAGGTCGCTCGCGGAGGCGAGGTTTTCACCCGACGCCTGTTCGGGACTCATGAAGTGGGGTGTCCCCAGTACCATCCCTGTCTCGTCGGTGGTGTCTCCGGCGATGCCGAAGTCCATGACGAGGGCGCGTCCCGTTTTGTTTTCCAACATGATGTTGTCGGGCTTTATGTCCCGATGCACAAGTTGTTGAGCATGCGCATAGCTCAGGGCCCAAGCGACCTCGCGAAAGATGCGTGCGGCGTCATTGGGATTGAGGACGCCCGTCCGCGCCACTCGTTCAGCTAGTGTTTCGCCATCAACGTACGCCATGACAAAAAAGACAAAGCCGTCCGATTCTTCGACCGAAAAAATCGGCACGATGTTAGGATGTGACAGTCGTGCGGCGGTCCGAGCTTCTTTGAGAAAGCGTTCGTGGATGTCCGGTTGCTGCGAGTATTTGGGCGGAAGAAGTTTGATTGCTACCACCCGATCGAGTGTTACATCCTTTGCCCGGTAGACAATACCCATACCACCTCGGCCGATCTCGGCGTCAAGCGAGTAACGGCCGGCGACTGCGGCTTGGAGCCCGAGAAACTCGGACGAGACTGGCGGGTTATTGTCCATACCGAACGATGTGTTACGGTGCGTCGGCGCGAAAGGGGTTTGCGCCGATCACGGAACGGCTCCCGCCGTTATTTGGCCCTAAACGCCGGACAGGCTCATGAATACGAACATGAGAGTGGCGGTGACCATCGAACCAAGGAACATTGCGCTCAACCCGATTCAAGCTACTATGTGCGACCCGGCGAAAGCGGGTCACCGAATTTCGTATCGATTTCGATGCCGCAACTCTTGAGGAAGGCGGTGGGCAAGAGCCCGCCGGCGAAAATGAACAGGGCCGTGTTACGTCGTTGATGTACCTGTCCCGCACCATCTTTGAACGCAATCGTTTCCTCTTCTATTTTGACGACACTGGTTGACCAGAGGATCTCCACGAGGCCCTCGGATGCTGCGGCTTGGATACGCTGTCGGTTCGCCGGTTTGATGCGACCGAATTGGTCGCGTCGGTAGGAGATTGAAACACGGTTGTTCTCTTGCTCCGCCAGCGCCAGCGCTGCTTCGACGGCCGAATCGCCCCCACCGACCACTGTGATCTCGTCATCGCGAAAGACATCAGGCTCTCGAAGTGAATACATCACCTTGGAGAGATGCTCGCCAGGAACATCGAGTTTGCGCGGAATACCCCTTCGGCCTATGGCGAGAATAACGTTTTTTGTCTCGTAGACGGTGTTTGTTGTTGTGACTTGTAGTGCCCCATCTCGAGTTTGTGACACATCGTTCACCGTTTCGCCTGTGTTCACCGTGAGATTCGTTTTTTGCACGATGTCTTCCCACAGTTCAATAAGTTCTTCCTTCCCAGTTTCCCGAATGTCGATTTTGCCGTAACCAGGGATCTTCAGTGCTCGCGACATTACAAGTTTCTTGCGAGGATAGTGTCGAACCGTGCCGCCAACGTCCTCCTTCTCTACTGTGGCGAAGTTTAAGTCATGATGTTTGCAGTAAAGTGAGGCCGACAGGCCGGCCGGCCCACATCCCACGATGACAACGTCGAGGGCATCGGCTGGTCCTGATCGCGGCTGTTTTACGATGCCTTCAACACATTGCTTTCCTTGTTCAAACGCATTTCCAATCAAACCCATACCGCACAACTCTCCGATGACGAAGATGCCGGGGATATTTGTTTCGAAATTCTCCATTATCCGTGGGAGATCGATGCCCCGCTGGGCCGTGCCAAAAACAAGCTCAATGGCGTTGACGGGGCATGCGCGTTCACACAGACCGTGCCCTATGCATTTTCCGGGTGCGACCGGAACCGCTTGCCCGTGTATGAAACCGATTACGTCTCCTTCGGGGCACACACTGAGGCAATTGCCGATACCAATGCACGCTTCCGCGATGATCCGCGGGTGAATTGTGACGGGTTCATGGACGCCATCTTCTTTAGCTCGAGCCTGAGCCCGGACGGTCCTTTTTTCTTGAGCGCGGTGGCGTAGGTAGAAGGGGAGGACAAAGAG
>JAZDDC010000087.1:0-12328 GCA_036679565.1 Gemmatimonadota bacterium | reverse complement strand
TGGTCGGTCGTGTTATCACGCACCAAGAACTCGCCGTCTAACTCGATTTCCTTGGTAAGAGTGACAAGTCCGTTGGCGCTGTCCATTTCGATTCGGAAGAACTCACGGTTTACCGGACGCCCCCGACGGCGACCCCAGTTTTGTGGACCGGCGGAACTGACACTGCCTTCAAAGCTGGCCGCGGCACTCGTCGGCACACCTTCTTGTCCGAATTCGTCATCGAAGAATGGCAATTCACTGACCAATGTAAGCAGCTCCGCACGCTCATCATCGGATAAACCGTCGTTGGGTGTGAGGACATCGCTTGTACAGGAAGATATTGCTAAAGCGCCGGCAAATGCGGCGACAAGATGCATTCTCATGATTGATACTCCTTAATCTATGACTGTCCGAAGACCGATCCGTTTCCCGAGCCGGACGCGAGGGGTGCGTCTGAACAAACCGTGTGACGGAGATCACTCGCCCCGCCGGTCATTTTGCTCGTTAGATTATCGGTCCCTTAAAGCGGTACTTGAATCGTGACTATTCTAATATGAGGAAGGGCGTGACGCTGTGATGCGGCGGGTGGCTACGGTGTGTTGGAGGTCACGCCGAGAGGGAAAATCCACACTCGTCGCAAAAACGGGCATCCGATGGCAAATCGGACCCACATGCCCAACAGCGAGGCGCGGCATCATCCTTTAGCAGCGAGCGACCACAGTCCGAACAGAAGATAGCTCCGGGTTCGGGTCGCGTCCCACATTGGACACATGCGGCGGATTTCCGAGAGCGCGCTCGCGCGACGGCAATCTCCGCAACATCTCCCGACTCTGACACGTCATCTGATTGAACAGCATCGTGTTCCGCATCATCGATCGCTTCCAACGCCATGCGACCGTACTTCGTTTTCAACTCTTCGTAATCTTCGTCTGACAACTTACCCGTTGCTCGATCGAATTCTATTTCGCGTAACGCGAGAAGCGCTTTGATTTTTGGGGAATCTGTTTCTTCCAACTCTACAAAGTCGGTTTCCGGAACGGCCGGCAATGAACTGGATGGTCTGATGAGCGGTTCCAACACTAAACCCACCACCGCCGCGGCGACGATTACGCCAGCAATCAATTCCAGCAGGGGAACCATTCGCTTTCGTCAAACATGGGGCCTTGCAGCATGGTCAGTGGACTCGATTAGCCTGTGACAAAAAAACTGCCCCTAGGTTCGCAGCTTGTTCAACTCTGCAGCAAGCCGGGCCTGATCTTCGTCGCTGAGCGTATTCGACAAAACGGGAGGTGACACACTAACCGTCGCGGCCGCAACCCGGTTTTTTCTCTGAAAGAGCCAAGCCATGCTAACGGCGGTTACTGAGATGAGCACTCCCGGCACGAGATATCCGGCAAGATTGAAACCTTCCGCCGGCGGGGCCATCAAGAATTCCGTGCCGTACTTGGTGACATAGGTGTCGATGATTTCTTCCGCCGTCATATCCTGCCTTACCATGTCGATGACTTCGGCGTGCAGGGGTTGCCAGAACTCGCAACTGAAGTCCGTAGTACGACAAGCGTAGAGACTATGGGCACACCCACAGTTGCATTTGAGACGGTGTTCAAGGGCAATGATATGCGGGTCGTTATCAAACTTAGTAGGTCGCGCGCGGGATTTGCCCGCCACCCAAGGATTACCCAAACGGCCAACAGTAGAATCTTGGGATGGTTCCACCTGTTGCAAAGGCAACGGCGCCACAGCACCGTGATCGTGCGCAGCCCCCATGACCGTACGGGCACTAGACCGGTTGGGCAACATTGCGCCCAGACCGCCGAGGATCAATGCTCTACGAGAAACTCCGCTTGGCAAATCAACCGTCATACTTTTTCTCCCACAAGCTTGACACTATAACCTGGTACCGACCGCACGTTCACGCGTTGAGCATGGACTGCACCCGGCCACATCACCACGATTCCGCCGATCACCAACACGACCCCACCAAACCAAACCCACCACACCAACGGTGTTATGGTAAACCGATAAACGGCCTCTTCGGTTCCGTCCACGACGCCGGCAAACACGACATAGATGTCTTCGCGAAGACTCGTTCGAATGCCTGCCTCCGTGGAGGGCTGGAAAGACTGTTCCACAAATTGTTCCGGACACGGCGACATTGGGGCACGACAGGTAAAATGTTGGCGCTTCTCACTGCGAATGACGCCGATACGGCGGTCACCGTCGAAAACTTCAACGCTCGCCGCGGTCACGACGCGATTGAGCGCGTTGTACTGCGAAACACCAAGATGATTAAAAGTATAATCTCGCCCGTAGGGCGAGGTCATGCTGAATGATTCACCGGGCTTGAGCGATGCCTCCTGCTGACGTTGGAACGCCATACCCGTGAATCCCAGGAAATAGATGACTATCCCGACATGCACGATATATCCACCGTACCGACGGCGGTTTCTGGCAACCAAACGTGCAAATGCCTGAGGATACGACTCGTCGTGGAGTCGGTGTCTTGCGCCAATGCCACGTCCAAACTCTTGGACAATGCCAGTCAAAACAAACGCACCTATCACCCACGTCATCACGGGGTACAGCCCTCGCATGCCGGCTACGACAAGCACCACACCCACGATCACCGCGCTCGACAACGGAACGGTGAAGTGCCGCCGCAAATTTTTGGGACTCGCCTTGCGCCAGGCAATCAATGGGCCGATGCCCGTAAACGCCAAAAGCGCCAGTCCAAGCGGGATGTTTACACGGTTAAAAAACGGAGGACCAACGGTGATCTGCGTGCCCTGCACGATTTCGGACAGAATCGGAAACAGCGTACCCCAAAGTACCGAGAACGCTATGCCAACAAGCAACAAGTTGTTGAACAGGAAGCTTGCTTCTCGGGACAACATGCTCTCCAGACGTGCTTCGGTCTCCAGTAGCGGCAACCTCTTCACCAACAGCCAACCCAGTGCGACCGCTAACAAGATGAGGAAACCCAAGAAGAAGTAACCCAGGTTCCCTTCGGCAAAAGTATGCACGCTGGCTACGATACCACTGCGGGTGAGGAACGTCCCAAAGATGGAGAGCATGAAGCTTAGCACCACCAACACGATGTTCCATTTCTTCAACATGCCGCGTTTTTCCTGAATCATCACTGAATGCAAAAACGCGGTCATCGTGAGCCAGGGTAGAAAGCTTGCGTTCTCCACCGGATCCCACGCCCAATACCCACCCCACCCGAGTTCTACGTATGCCCACCACATACCGATCGTAATGCCGACCGAAAGGAAAACCCATGACAGCAGCGTCCATTTACGGATGGCATGGATCCAGAGAGTATCGAGTCGCTTTGACAACAACGCCGCGACCGCGAACGCAAATGGTATCGTGATCGAGATGTAGCCGAGATACAGCATGGGTGGATGGGAAGCCATCCCGGGGTTCTGCAACTGCGGGTTTAAGCCCCTTCCATCCGGCGGTGTAAACGGCAACCGTTCGAACGGGTTGCCGGCAAAAAGCATGGCCATAATGAAGAACGTCGTAACCACGCATGTCACGGCGCCAACATACGGCATGAGATAGCGGAATCGGGGTGCCGTGATCCATTGGGCGGCGGCGGCAAAGCCGGAGAGAACAAGGGCCCAGAACAACAGGCTCCCGTTTTGTCCCCCGTAAAAAGCCGACAAGGTGTAGACCAGGGGAAGATCGCGGCTGGTATAACTCCACACGTATGCCACGTTGAAATCATGACTGACCAGCGCGACCATCAGCGACAACGACGCAACAAAAATGACTGCGGCCAGTGCGTAGACGGTACGCCGTGCACTCATGATGAGTTCGGGACGTTCGTTCCGGCCTGCAATGAAACCGACGACGCTGCCCCACACACCGAGAAGCAGCGCCAACCAGAGACTCAGCTGCCCAAGAACGGTCATATCATCACGCGGACGGTACCGCCTCGTAACGCGACCCACATTTGGCAAGCACGTTGGTTGCCTCAATGGTGCCACTCGGCATCAAACGGCCCTCGACCACCACCTGCACTTCGTCGGTGAACGTATCGGGGGCGATACCTCGGTAACTGACCGGATAGGCGTGACCACCGTCTGTTACTTGGAACCTGATCGTCTGCGTAGCGAGGTCACGTTCGATTGATCCCTTGACCACGTCTCCACCCACTCTGATTCCCAGATTGTACATCGACGGATCCGACGCTACCCTCTCCGCAAGTTCTGAAGGAGCGAGGAAGTAAACGCCTGTGTCCTTGATGCCCTCGGCCATGAGGGCCCCAACGCCAATCACTATCACACCTGCCCCTAAAAGGAACTTCGATCGAGGTTTCATAAAGACACTTTCAAATTTGGCTGCCACCTGTCAGCTAGTGAATATATCCTGACTTGACACTCTCCCAAAGGAGATTGACAAGTTCCTCACCTACCGGCTCGGGCCCAATGGAGGGCGGCCGAGACGGCCCGTCCCCACCCTTCATAACCCGAATCCGTCCTTGGGGTCGGGTGAAACTCGTGATAGGTCCGGGACTCCGCAAAGTCTTCCGGCTTTTTCCACACGCCGGTGGCCAATCCTGCCAGCCCGGCCGCACCCAGCGCTGTGGTCTCCACCACATCCGGGCGTGCTACGGTGACCCCAAGCACGTCTCCCAGGAACTGCATCAGCCAATCATTAGCCGCCGCGCCACCATCGGCTTTCATGACCGTGAGGTTAACACCCGACACGGTGGTCATGGTATCGGCGACATCCTTTGTGGCGTAGGCCATCGACTCCAATGCCGCTCGAACAACATGAGCCCGAGACGTCCCCCGTGTGAGACCGGTGATAGTCCCCCGTGCGTCGGGCTCCCAATGGGGCGCACCCAGGCCAACCAAAGCTGGCACAAAATATACCCCACCGGTGTCCGGGATCGAACGCGCCATCGCTTCGGTGTCCGCGGCCGACTCAATGATCTGAAGCCCATCTCGAAGCCATTGTACCGCCGCACCCGCAATGAAAATTGACCCTTCGAGTGCCATCGTTGGCGCGCCCTTAGCTGTACACGCAACGGTCGTGAGCAGACCGTGGGCCTCCCCTGAGGGTTGGTAATCAGTCCCCACATTCATCAGGAGGAACGCCCCGGTTCCATAGGTCGATTTCGCATCACCGGGGGACCAACACGCCTGGCCGTAGAGCGCCGCCTGCTGATCTCCGGCGATCCCGGCGATTGGCATCTCGAACCCGAAGTGATCTGCGTGTACAACCCCAACGACCTCGCTGGAGTGTCGAAGCTCCGGGAGTACGTCGTCCGGCACTCCAAAAAGGGCGAGCATCTCCTGATCCCACGTCCGTGACGTAACATTGTAGAGCATGGTTCGTGACGCATTGGTGTGATCCGTTACAAACTCCGCTCCTTTGGTCAAACAATAGATCAACCATGCATCGATCGTACCAAATACGGCATCGCCATGCTGGGCGCGCGTCGCAATGTCAGGCACGTTCTGTAGCAGCCATTCGATTTTCGAACCCGAAAAGTACGGGTCCCAAACCAGACCCGTGCGACGGGAGAGAAACGCACTTCCCTTCTCCGCCGCGAGTTCGCGGCATCGCGCAGCGGTTCGCCGATCCTGCCATACCAACGCACGATGAAGCGGGCGGCCAGTTTTCCGATCCCACGCTACAATGGTTTCACGCTGATTGGTTATGCCAACAGCTTCCGGACGCGCTCCACTCAATTCGAGTGCCTCGCGGGCGGCTTCGAGTGTCACACGCCAGATTTCCTCAGCATCGTGCTCGACCCAGCCCGGCTGCGGAAAGTGCTGTGTGAACTCGCGATAGCCCTTGGCCAAAACGCGGCCATCCTCGCCCACAACCAGCGCGGTCGATCCTGTGGTCCCCTCATCTAAAGCCAGCACGGTCTTTTGCCCCGCTGAGCTTTTGCTATTGGCCATCCATTGCACTCCTGATGGTGTCTTCAAACGGCGGTCGCAAAACACCCACTTCCGTCACGATCCCTTGTATCAGTTTCGCCGGTGTCACATCAAACGCCGGGTTAAACACTTTCACACCAGCTGCGACACGCGCAATCTCAGCGGGATCGCGCTCTTCAATTGGAATCCCCGCCCCGTTTTCGCAGTTCGAGTCGATGGTACTCAATGGCGCCGCGATATAAAAAGGAACGCCGTAAGCCCTCGCGAGGTTCGCAAGACCCAATGTTCCAATCTTATTCGCGGTGTCACCATTCATGGCAATACGATCTGCACCGGCGATCACGAAATTTATCCGCCCGGTACTGAGCACCGTGGCGGCGGCACTATCGACCAAGACCGTTGCGGGAATTTTGTGTCGGGCCAGCTCCCATGACGTGAGACGAGCGCCCTGACACAAGGGGCGTGTTTCACACGCATAAACGTGGTGCACTTCGCCCCGCTCAAATGCAGTTCGGATAACGCCGAACGCTGTGCCAATACCACCCGTCGCCAACATACCCGTATTACAAATTGTCAGGACGTTGGCAGCACGGGGCATGATGTCGGCACCGTGGCGACCCATTGCCATGCACCGTTCGGCGTCGTCGTCCCATAAACGCTGCGCACTGCGCCGCAAAGACGCGACGAGTGCGTCGGCGGCCGCCGAGGACGGCACGTCTTCGATGGCCGCAACCGCTTCTTGATGCACACGGTCCACCGCCCAAGCCAGATTGACCGCCGTTGGCCGCGCCTGGCGTAGGGTAGCGGATGTGACATCCAACCAGGAACGGGCGGCATCGCCAACCAGATCGTTCTCGCGTTGTGCGCGAGCGGCACACGCGGACAATCCCATGGCCGCAGATACGCCAATCAACGGCGCGCCCCGGACGCGGAGGAGTCGTATGGCTTCGACAACATCGTCGATCGTATTGAGTGAGAGGCGGATATGCTCATCAGGCAGACGTGTTTGGTCCAACACGATCAGCGCGCCCCCGTCACCCCACGCAACAGCTTCTGTATGCACCGCGACAAACTACCCACGTTCAATTGGCACCGTTAGGTTGCACACCATGGCACCGCCGACCCCTTTCAGCGTCACTCATTCCGGCATAACGCTGGCCGTTGCAACTGACGGCCGCCGTATCACGCGGATCCGTTTGAACACACCAGGTGATCGAGCCCCCGAGGGTCCGTTCGAACTCCTGGCGGCACGCGAATTGGCGGAGTACCTCGCGGGCCAACGCATTGAGTTCACGGTTTCGGTGGCCGCCACGGGTACACCGTTCCAAGAAACGGTTTGGACCGAACTGCAACGCATCCCGTACGGTGAGACCTGCTCGTACGGAACCGTTGCGCGACGGATCGGCCAGCCGGGTGCGTCTCGAGCGGTGGGATCAGCCAACAACGCAAACCCCATTCCGATCATCATTCCGTGCCATCGGGTGGTTGCAGCCGATGGATCGTTGGGTGGGTTCGCCGGTGGCGTGGAACTCAAGCGATCGTTGCTTGCAATCGAGGCCAGACGGCTCATTGATTTACCCCCAGACCGGAGCTATCTTTTGTCTGTGCAATAGTTTATCGCGTTTTCCGCTGCGGCGCCCCAGGGTGTTTCGCGGCGTTTTTTTTGGGCGTCACCAAAACCTCGCGCCCCTGGTCGGAACGTGATCCAACCCGAGACCCGGTACGCCCCCCGGAGCCAAAAACCCGTTTGAAGGTCGATACATTGACCATCCGCAATTTCCGCAACATCGCGGCGCTCGACGTGGAGGTCCCGGCGAGTGGCGTGGTTATCATTGGCGCCAACGGTGAAGGAAAAACGAATTTACTGGAGTCGATCTATTACTTGGTGCTCTTCCGCTCATTGCGCGGCGCAACCGATCGCGAGCTGGTGCGTTTTGGCACGGATGGGTTTTTCGTCGCCGCCTCGGCCGACACGCGAATTACTGCAGGCTTCGACACCAATGGCGGGAAAAAAAAGGTGACCGTCGATGGCGTTGTCGCCAACCGGCTGGGCGACGTGGTCGGTCAGCTGGCCGCGGTACCATTTTCCCCTGCGGACCGCGAAATTGTATCGGGTGGTCCCGCCGGACGACGACGATATTTGGACGTACTGCTTGCGCTGAGCGACCGCAGTTACTTTAGGTATCTGAGCGGTATGCGATCCGCGCTCAAGCAGCGAAACGCAGCCCTTCGCCAAGGCAAGACGACGGACGCAAGAGCATTCGACCGCGCGCTGGCCGAACCGGCTAGCCAAGTGGCACAACGGCGCATCGCGTGGATCGAGGAATGGAGTGATCGGTTCACAGAAGTCTGTCATCTGCTCGGCGAGGACAAATCACCTGGCATCAGGTACCGACCGAGAGTGTGGGAACCGGCGCGCGGTAGTGATGGCCTGCTTCAGCTTTTGGCCGAGCAACTCGATCGTGATGTTCGACAAGGCGCCACCACGATCGGCCCGCATCGTGATGACCTCGTGTTCGAACTTGCCGGACGATCGCTGCGAACGTTCGGGTCAGCGGGACAACAGCGAACCGCGGCTGTTGCGCTACGGATTCTCGAAGGCGAAACCTTGCAGAAAGAAACCGGCAAGACGCCCATCGGACTATATGACGATGTTTTCGTGGAACTGGACCGAAACCGACAAGAACGGTTGCTCGGGTTGATCCAAGACTCATTACCGGGACAGGCTATCGTGGTCGCGCCGCGGGAATCGGAGATCCCCCAGGGTCTATTTGATCGGCCGCGGTGGACGATGTCGGGAGGTGTTGTTGCGGCGGCCTAAGATGGGCCCAATCGGGGACGCCCTTGACGAGTACTTTGCTCGGAGCGGCATCAAGAAACGGATCGACCAGTCACAAATCGTAAACGAGTGGACTGAGCTGGTCGGTGCGAAAGTTTCATCGGTTTGCAGTCCCCAGGCGGTTGACCCATCCGGGACCCTTTGGGTCCGCGTAAAATCAGCGGCATGGATGCAGGAGTTACAGATGATGTCGCCGGCTATTATCCACGAGCTTGCCCGTCGAGGACGGCGCATCAAACGTATTCGGTGGGTAGCAAGCTCCGGGGATACCGTCAAAGAACCACGCCGACGCTACTTTCGGCCGAACATCCAATAACATCGCGCCGCTCACCACGCGGCGATTTGCATTGAGGCAACATGGCGAAGAAGAAAACAGATTATAGCGCCGAGGCAATTCAAGTTCTCAAAGGCTTGGAGGCCGTACGGAAACGTCCGGGGATGTATATCGGATCGACTTCGACACGAGGACTTCACCACCTCGTATACGAAGTCATCGACAACTCCATCGATGAAGCACTAGCAGGTTTCTGTTCGAAGATCGAACTCACGATAAACGCCGACAACTCTGTCACCGTGATCGACAACGGTCGCGGGATTCCGGTCGATATCCACAAGACGGAAGGGCTACCGGGGGTCGAGGTCGCGATGACCATCCTCCATGCTGGCGGAAAATTTGACAAAAACACCTACAAAGTGTCGGGTGGACTACACGGTGTTGGCGTTTCGGTTGTCAACGCCTTGTCGGAGACGCTCGACGTGTGGATTTCGCGTGATGGTAACGAGCATCACATGGCATTCTCGCGGGGCAAGACCGTTGGCGCGCTGAAAGTCATCGGTAAAACTGAGAACACCGGAACGAAAGTCACCTTTAAGCCAGACCCCGACATATTCACCGAGCTGCATTACGACTTCAGCACGCTCGCCAATCGGCTCCGGGAACTGGCATTTCTCAACGCGGGGATCGAGTTGTCTATCGACGACCTCCGTGAGGATGGCCTCTCCGACAAATTTCTTTACCAAGACGGTCTCCCAGAGTTCGTGACATACCTCCGGGGAAGCAAAAAACCGTTGCATAAGGAACCAGTGAGTTTCTTCACCCAAAAAGACGACGTTGAGTTGGATCTGGCCATGCAGTACAGCGACGGGTACGCCGAAAACACCCTGTCATTCGTCAACAATATCAACACACATGAAGGCGGTACACACCTCACGGGATTTAAGTCCGCCCTAACACGAGTCGTCAACGAAGTCGCCAAAACGCGTGGCGTGTTTAAGAAAGAAAAATTTTCCTTGAGCGGAGACGATGTCCGCGAGGGGCTCACGGCCGTCATTCATGTCAAGGTTCGCGAACCACAGTTTGAGGGGCAGACGAAAACAAAACTCGGCAATAGTGAGGTCGAGAGTATCGTCAAAACAGTCGTCTACGAGCAGCTTGGCAACTTTCTGAACGAAAACCCAAGCGTCACCAAGGCCATCATCGATAAGGCGATGAGTGCGGCCCGCGCGCGGGAAGCTGCACGCAAGGCCCGTGAACTCGTCCGTAAGAAGAGCGCGCTGGAAAGCAGCGTACTCCCCGGCAAACTCGCAGACTGCTCACTAAACGATCCCGCTATGAGCGAATTGTATCTTGTCGAAGGAGACAGCGCCGGTGGTTCGGCAAAACAAGGTCGTGATCGAGCCTACCAGGCGATACTTCCCCTCCGCGGGAAGATCCTGAACGTACAAAAGGCGCGTGTCGATAGAATCCTCTCGAATGAGGAGATCCGAGCAATGCTGACCGCGATTGGAACCGGGGTCGGTGACGACACGTTCAAACTCGAGGACGCGCGTTACCACAAGATCATTATCATGACAGACGCCGATGTCGATGGTGCGCACATCCGGACACTCCTTTTAACATTTTTCTACAACCAGATGCGTCCCTTGGTCGAGGCCGGCTACGTGTATATTGCCCAACCACCGTTGTACCGGGTCGCGAAGGGGAAGAAGGAACTCTATGCGTACAGCGAGGCGGAACGGGTAGAATACGTTGAACGTTTCGAAAATGGTGGGTCCGGTAAGGTTGCCATCCAACGTTACAAAGGCCTTGGTGAGATGAATCCCGACCAACTCTGGAAGACCACAATGGATCCGGCCAAACGAACCATTCTGCGTGTCGAGATTGAAGAAGAGTTCAACGCAACACAACTATTTGAAACACTGATGGGCGACGAAGTTGAACCCCGCCGCGAGTTCATCGAACGCCATGCGAAGTATGTGAAAAACCTCGACATCTAAGTTGCGGTGACTTTACCAAACGGCCAAACCCATACCCGTCGATGGAAAACGCTGGCCGCCCTCGAACAAACCATCCAATCCTGTGAGCTATGTCCGCGTCTTCGCCAACATTGCTTACACGTCGCACAGACCAAAAAACGGGAATTCCGCGATTGGACGTATTGGGGAAGACCGGTGCCCGGTTTTGGTGACCCCAACGCCAGGCTGTTGCTCGTGGGATTGGCCCCCGCCGCACACGGTGCTAACCGAACCGGGCGTATGTTCACGGGAGACTCAAGTGGGGACTGGCTGTACGATGCGCTTCACAAATTTGGATTTGCTAACCAGCCGACATCACAATCGCGCGACGACGGCCTGAAACTACGAGATTGTTACATAACAGCGCCCGCACGTTGTGCTCCCCCCCAAAACAGGCCGACCACCGACGAGCTGAACGCATGCCGGCCGTACCTGATTGCGGAACTGGATCTGCTCACCCAAATAAAGATCGTCGTAGTGCTGGGCAGAATCGGTTATGAACGATGGCTGAAGGCTTCCGGATGGTGGTCTCATTTTCAGCCCAAGGACCGACCCGTGTTTGGTCACGGCACCGAGACACGAATGCCGGACGAAACAACCCTAATATGCTCCTTTCATCCCAGCCGCCAAAACACGAATACGGGACGGCTCACACGGTCGATGTGGTACGGCGTTTTCAAACGCGCACGCGCACTCTTGTCAGATAAGTGACGAATGACTCGTTACAGAACGGGCCACCCCTGGCTGGGCCGCGCCCCCACGACTATTGTCACAAACGCTTTATAACCGAGGAGGGTACCGATGCGTAACGCACGTGCGGCCAGCGCATTCGCAGTTGGCCTTGTTCTACTCGTCACGGCGTGCGGCGGCACCGCCACAACCAGCGACGGGCCCACGAGACCGAGTATTCGGCGCGATGTTATAAGAAATGTCGAATTGTCCGAGTTGACGGTTACCAACGCCTACGACGCAATCTTACGGTTACGACCATCGTGGTTTAGGACCCGAGGCCAAACGACTCCGACCGGGTCATCGTCGATTCGCCTGTACATAGACGGTATCAGTGGCGGAGACCTCGAACGATTGCGTTCCGTCTCCTTGTATCGCATCCGCGAGATGCGCCGCATTTCGGCCAGTGATGCAACGACGCGATGGGGGACTGGACATCAACAAGGCGCGATTGAACTGATAACGCGCGGCTGACGCGAAGCAACGTTCAACGTTCAACACTCAACGCTCAGCATCAACATTCAACAAATCAACATTCATGTCTGAGCGTTGAGCGTTGAGTGTTGAACGTTGATGCTGAGCG
>JAZDDC010000086.1:0-4925 GCA_036679565.1 Gemmatimonadota bacterium | reverse complement strand
CTCCAGCCGTTGCGTGGCGCCGGTGCCGTGGATTTCGATGTACGTCTTCATATGTTACCCTTCGCTGGTGGTGAAGGTGTTAGGTCGGTCCTGACGTTCTCGGTGGGTTTGAGTTTTTTCTAACCAGGCACAGCTGGCGAGTAAAACTAGGCTGGGGGTTATCTGAAACGCAGCTTCTTTTTGATCCTCGGCTTGGTCGGGCTGGGGTGTAGCACGTCTGACCCCGCGGCACTGCCGGTTTTTCTTCCCGAGACACCGCACGAGCGCTATGAGTTTGCTTTTCGCCGGGTAGGCTTGGAGACGACGGCGCTCGGATATCAATGGATCAATGCGAGTCGCGCGGCCCTGGATGAAGCACTCCCGGTGCAACCGCCACTTGCCGAGTCCGGCTACTTCGATCCGAATCAGGCCCCCTCGTTGGGGTATCGAATCTCGATGCGTCGGGGCCAGCGTCTATTGGTGGACGTTGATCTCAACGGTATGACTAGGTTGGTGTTCATCGACCTTTTCCGCTTGCGCGACGGCGATGTGGCGCAACCATTCACACACTTAGTGAGTGCGGATTCGAACGAAACGAGTCTGGACTACGTTGCCAATCGCGATGGTGAATACATCCTCCGGTTGCAACCCGAGATGCTGACCGGTGGCAGATACGATATTACGGTGCTGCACGCTGCGTCACTTGGATTCCCCGTAGACGGTCACGATACGGGATCAATACGCAGTGTGTACGGTGCGTCACGCGATGGCGGGCGCCGCGAGCATCAGGGCGTTGACATCTTCGCACGCCGCGGGACGCCGGTCATTGCAGCCCTCGACGGTCGCGTAAGCTCAACACGTCGAAACAATCTCGGTGGTAACGTGGTGTGGTTGCGTACCTCTCTGGGTTCTCTATACCATGCGCATCTTGATCGTGTGGTGGTGCGACGTGACAGCATCATACAAGCGGGTGACACACTTGGATTCGTGGGCAACTCGGGTAATGCCCGCACAACACCGCCACATCTCCACTTCGGTGTCTACGCCCGGCGTCCGACTGACCCCTACCCGTACCTCTTTCAACCGTCGTTGGAATTTCCTAGCCTGACAGCAGATGTCAGTCTCGTCGGCGCGGGTGTCCGTGCGAATCGCAGCTCGTTAAGTGTACGCGTGTCACCGCGTGCCAGGGCCGATGTGGTTCGAAGTATCGCGTCTGATACGCCGATGCATGTTTTAGGTGGGTCAGGTGGGTGGTACCGAGTGCGGCTGCCTGACAGCTCGACTGGTTTCGTGGCGGCCTCCGGTGTGGAATCGATAGCAAATCCGGTGGGTCAGGAAGTCTTGGCCTCCACGGTTCCCGTATATGACGTGCCGCACGAACAGGCTACCGTGGTGGATTCCGTCTTGTCCGGCGGTGCCGTGCCCGTCCTAGGTCGTTTTGAGGGTTACGTGCTTGTACAGGCACCAAGCGGTAGACCTGGCTGGATATCCGAAGCATCGTTCGTTGTTGACGACGACCAGGATTCAGATTCGCAATAGCTACTCACAATACAACGGAGGTTCATGTGCATGTGCCCGACGATGTGTACCGGCAAATTGCCGACGTCATTTCAAGTGACTCGAGTCCCGTTGGTATTGATGCAAAGAAGACACACATCATCATTCTCCACAAACTTACGGAGATAGAACGACGTTTGGAACGACTTGAGGCGAGGGGCACGTAAGCGGGATAAACCTGTGCGTCCGATAACTTGCCACGAAATCCACGAAAATCCACGAAAAACCGAAGACGCTAAGCCTACCTGGTGGCAGTATGATGTTGCCGTTTGTGGTTTTCGTGGATTCAGTGGCCATTTATGAGAGATCAAGGTCGTAGCGTATGCTCGATCAGCTGTGCTGCTTGCGAAAGTGTTTCTAACTCACTCCCCTGCAATTTTGACAACATGCTCGTGAGTAGTCCAACACGGGCCGTCCGCGCTTCTCGCATGATCCTTTCACCTTTTTTGGTTGGGCACACCAACGTGACACGGCGGTCGTTTGGGTCTTCGACACGCTCGACCAGCGAATCGTTTTGCATGCCATTGATGAGTTGACTGATGTTTGCCGGGGTCACCTGTTCCGCGCGTGCGAGTTCTCCAACGGTGGCCGGTCCGGCGAACACTAAATACGAAAGCGCTGAAAGGCGGGCGGCGTTGAGACCTGTTGCCGCGTCCACGTCGCGGACGCGTCGCAGGAGATGAATGGCGGCCGTGTGGAGCTTGTCGGCGACATCTTCGATGGGAGCCGGGGTCACGAGATTCGAGCGGTGTTCGGTCAAGGGTGGCGCTGTATGAAATCCGGCGATAAATTATTAATTAAGGCACTTAAACAAATTAATCGGCCCTCAACTCAAATCAAGGGTTAACACATGACCGCGCTCGCCGAAATTTTTACTGTGATCGCTGCAGGTGAGTTGGAACGGGTACGAGCGTTGGTCACTGAGAATCCGAGTGTTGCGGCTGCACGAAACGACCGCGGCGTATCGGCGGTCATGATCGCTCTGTACCATCAACGACAGGACATCTCTGATGTTCTAGTGGCTACCGGTATGGATCTGGACTTGATGGAGCTGATAGCGCTTGGCAGACTCAATGCGGTCAAGGAAGCCCTGAAGGCGGATCCAACCGTTTCGCATACCTCGCCAGATGGCTTTTCTCCCACCCATTACGCGGCGTTTTTCGATCGTCCTGAGATCATGTCGGTCTTGTTGGAGCACGGTGCGGATGTTGAACTCACCGCCGACAACACGATGAAAGTCCAACCGATTCACAGTGCAGTTGCGGTTCGGTCTATGGGGTGTGTTCGGTTGCTCCTCAAAGCCGGTGCCTCGGCCAATGCCAAGCAGGAGCGCGGTTGGACGGCTCTCCATTCGGCCGGCAAGAACGGCGATGCTGAGTTGATTACAATGTTGTTGGACCATGGCGCCGATCCAAATCAACCGGCTGAGGACGGCCAAACCGCAATCGATATGGCAATCGCCGAGGGACACGAAGACGCTGCCGACCTAATGCGCACGAGCACGCGCTGACTTGTCCATGCCTCGCTTGACGCGGGGCGATCGGTGGACCCATTGTTTGCGGTATGGAACCGAAACTTTGGCATAAAAAGTATGAGGCTGGCGTTCCGACGTCGTTGGACTATCCGGATCGATCCCTACCGGCAATGTTGTCGCACTCGGCGGCCAGGTTTCCGAGTAACACGGCCATCATTTTCAACAACAAACGCCTGACGTACGCTGAACTCAACGACCAGGTGAACCGTCTGGCCACCGCACTGCAGGGTATGGGTGTGGGCAAGGGTACGGCCGTCGCCATATACATGCCCAACCTGCCGCAAACGGTCATCTCCTTCTTTGCGGTTTTACGACTCGGCGCCGTCGCCGTGATGACCAATCCATTGTACACGTCGCGGGAAATTCAACATCAGTGGACGGATGCCGGTGTTACGGTTGCGATCATGTTGGATTTCCTGTACGAAGGTCGTGTCAAGGCGATCCGCAAAGAGCTTGGTGTTGAGCACTACATCATCGGATCGATTCCGGAATATCTCGGTTTTCCTCTTAACTTGATCGCACCGCTGAAGCTGAAGCGGGCCAATCCACCAATGATCGCGAAAGTGGAAAGTGGACCCGGGATTCATCGCTTCAAGGCAACCGTTCGCAACACGACACCCACGGTTACCACTGACGCGCCGGCGTTGGATGATCTCGCCTTGTTGCAGTACACGGGAGGGACAACCGGTGTGTCAAAAGGGGCGATGCTGACTCATCGCAGTGTTGCGGCGAATGTGGTTCAGATCTCTTTGTGGAATCCGTCAATTAAGGAGGGTGAGGAAGTCGTCGTGGCATGTCTTCCCTTCTTCCACATATACGGTCTGACGGTGGTGATGCTCATGGCGGTCAACGCTGGTGTTGCCATGGTTTTGATACCGAATCCGCGTGACGTTGGATCAATCGTCAAGGGAATCGTCAAGAACAAAGCCACGATGTGTCCGGCGGTACCCGCGATGTATCAGGGCATCAACAAGTTTCCGAATGTCGAGTCGTTCGATCTGTCTACGTTGGGTGTATGCATGTCTGGTTCGGCCCCGTTGCCCGTTGAAGTGCTCGAGGAGTTTGAGCGGCGCACCGGTGCAAAGATCACAGAGGGGTATGGGCTTACCGAGTCATCCCCAGTGATTCATTCAAACCCTTGCTACGGCGAGCGGAAAATTGGTAGCATCGGTATTCCGTTACCGGACACCGATGTAAAAATTGTTGATCTGGAAGACGGCGTTACCGAGAAAGAAGTTGGCGAACCCGGTGAACTGATTGCCAGCGGCCCTCAAATGTTTGCCGGTTATTGGAACCGGGCCGATGAAACGGCCGCTACACTCAAAAACGGCTGGTTGTACACCGGCGACATCGCAAAGATGGATGAAGACGGGTTCTTCTTTATCGTTGGCCGTAAGAAGGACATGATCCTGGCTAGCGGCTACAACGTTTACCCGGACGAGATCGATCGTGTGTTGATGGGGCACCCGGACATCTTGGAATCGGCGACGATTGGCATCCCGGACGAAAAACGTGGCGAGACGGTGAAATCGTTTGTCGTGTTGCATGCGGGTCATTCGTTGTCGGAAGACGATGTCGTTGCGTACTGCAAGGAGAATCTTGCGGTCTACAAGATCCCGAAACAGATCGAGTTTCGCGATTCGCTGCCAAAGAGTACGGTCCTAAAGATTCTTCGACGCGAGTTGCGAGACGAAGAGATGAACCCGGGGTTGTGAGGTTGGGCTGGCCTAGCGAGTTTTTTCACTTCTCAAGGCGCCGTGGCCAAGTGGTAAGGCGGAGGTCTGCAAAACCTCTATTCGGCAGTTCGAATCTGCCCGGCGCCTCTTGTGGGAATGCCTATTCCACAACGGTTCAC
>JAZDDC010000085.1:0-6708 GCA_036679565.1 Gemmatimonadota bacterium | reverse complement strand
ACCATCTCCATTTTGATTCCTGCGTTCAATCCAGACGGCAACATCATTGTTACGGACTGGTACAACCGTTGGGTCGGGACCGAGTACGAAGGCGTCAACCCGCCCGAGTTATACCATCATTACATTGGTCACGACAACAATCGTGATGCCTTCATGCAAAACACGATTGAATCGTATTATGGCGCCGAAATCATGTTCCGCGAATGGGTCCCACAAGCGTATATCGACCATCATCAAATGGGTCCGTACACCGCACGGATCTATCTGCCGCCGTACGCCGAACCCATCCGGCCCGACGCCGATCCTCTCGTCTGGCGCGAAATGTCCTGGTACGGGGCACATATGGCCTATAAACATGAGGAGGAGGGCCGGCAGGGTGTCGTGAACGCAGCCATTTACTCGGGTTGGGGACACTTTGGCTTTCACTGGATAACACCATTTCACAATATCGCTGGGATGCTCACTGAATCTGCCAGCGCACGACTCGCCACACCGCTGTATGTGCATCCCGACCAACTTCGGGGCTCACGCCAACTCCCAGAATATGAAGCGCAAACGACGTTTCCCAATCCCTGGCCGGGCGGTTGGTGGCGAGTTCGTGATATGGTGATCAATCAAAAAATCTCGACATTTGCCGCGTTAGACATGGCTGCCCGAAATCGGGCAACGGTGTTGCGCAATATGTCCTTGAAGGCACTTCGCCAAACCGAACGTGGCGCCGATGGCGAAACGGTGGCCTACATCGTCCCCGCCGATCAACATGATCCACTGACGGCCGCGAAGATGGTCAACAAACTGTTGGGACAGGGTGTGGAAGTGCATAACGCCAACGCTTCCTTCACACACGAAGGGCGTGTGTATGCTGCGGGGACCCATGTTGTGTCCATGGCGCAACCAAAGCGGGGTTTGATCCGGTGGTTGTTGGGACAGACCTATTACCCCGACAACACGTATACACGAGATCGTGATGACAATCCCATCCGACCGTACGACATGTCCACCGACAACATTGCAGAGTACATGGGCGTTCGTGTGGATCCGGTGGGCACGTTTGTAACGACAAACCTGACCGTCGTCGCCGACACGATAGATCCGACCGGCCACGTCACCGCCGGACAGTTCGGTTACGTACTCTCCGGACGTCTCAATGACAGTTTCAAAGCGGTAAATCTTTTGTGGGGCGATGGCATTACCGTCCGCCGGGTTACGCAGCCGGCATCAGGTCTGGAGCCAGGGGACTTTGTGGTATCTGGTTCGGCGTCTAGCACCGCGGTCACGCGTATCGCGGATGAAACTGGAGTTGACTTCCAACCGCTTGGAATCGACGCCACCTCGGTAAGTGCCGCGCTGACGCGACCACGTGTTGGGATGTACCAACGTTACCTCGGCGGAAATATGGATGAGGGGTGGACGCGGTGGTTACTTGAATACTTCGCGTTTGAGTACTCGTCCGTCATGGACGCTGAGTTGAAGGCGGGGAACCTCCGCGGCAACTATGATGTCATCATATTGCCAGATGACAACGTGGCGCGCATGACCGGTGAAGAACCGCCCGGAGGAGGCGGCGGCTTTGGCGGTCGGGCTGACCAATATCCCCCAGAGTATCGAAGTGGCTTTGGACAGGAAGGCGTGGACGCTTTGGAAGCGTTTGTCGAAGCGGGTGGAACACTTGTGACATTCGCAGGCGCCGGTGCGCTCCCGATCGAGAAGTTCGAACTGCCAATTCGCAATGTCGTGTCAGGGATTGGCACCAAGGACTTCTGGTCGCCCGGTTCAACCCTGAAGATCAACGTGAATAACACCAACCCAATAGCGTACGGTATGCCGGATCGGGCCCTTGCGATGTTCTTACAAGGCAACCACGTCTATGGAGTGAATCCAAGCGACCGCAATCATCGTGTCGAACGAATCGCGACATATGTTGATCGGGATATTCTGCAGAGTGGCTGGCTCGTTGGTGAGGAACACATTTCGAACAAAGCCGCCGTTGTTTCGGTGGGCCACGGTGACGGCAACGTCGTCCTAATAGGGTTCCGCGCCCAACACCGAGCGCAAACACACGGAACGTTCAAGTTTCTCTTCAATGCGCTCCTCAGCAGATCATCGCAAACACAAAACGTGGCTACGGGCGGTAGTTGATGGATTTCCACATCCTTGGACTCGCGAGGTTATAGTGCCAATGTTTCCCCTACTCGTTGCGCTGTCCGTTACGATACCGGCAGCAGCTCAGCAAGACACTGTCCGTTTTACACCTTCGGTAGGCCATCCAACATTCGCCGTCCGCGAACCGGTGCTCCGTATCAATCCTGGTACGGTCCTCATATCCGAAACCAATCGTGGCGCGTACTACGAGCCGGGAGGCGGTGCGTTCCGGGAGGCAATGACCGGAACGACAACACTGCCAGATAGCCGTGTGCGTGAGATTACGATTCAGTTGCGTCCAATGCTCGGGCGTCTCGCCGTGGCACCCCGAGGCGAGGAAGCATACAACGGTCTATGGCCCGGTGACTTTGGTGGAAACATGGACGCACCTGAAATGCGCGAAGGCACTACAGTGTATCTACCGATCTTCCACGAGGGAGCGTACTTCTATTTTGGTGATGGACACGCCCGACAGGGCGAAGGCGAGGTCAACGGCACAGGATTGGAAACATCCATGGACGTGACACTGCGAATCGATCTCATCAAAGGCAAAACCATTGACTGGCCACGCTTCGAAGACGAAAACTACATCATGGTCGCTGGTTCAGCACGACCGTTGATTGACGCATTTCGATTGGCCCATGTTGAACTCGTGGAGTGGCTCGAAGCAGATTATGGTTTCGGCAAGTGGGATGCGTACATGTTGGTAGGTCAACTGGGAGAGAGTACGGTCGCCAACATCGTCGATCCAATCTACACCGTCGTCGCAAAATTCCCGAAGGAGCATCTTCCACCTCCGCAGTGATCGTGCGAACTACTGCGCTTTCGGATTTTCGAGTTGGAAGATGACGACGCATTCGCCACCGAGTTCTTCGGTCGTTAGTGAAGCGGCTACTTGGCTCGCGTGGCGGACAGGTCACGCGTGGCATAGGAACCCCGCTTCCACCGCGGCGTGTCCCGGTGCAGCTGACGATACCGCTCTCGAATCTCGGCGAATGTTTTCTCGGAGTTGGGGCGAGCCGCGGGTGTCATGAACGCCTCAAGACGTTTGGCCAGACGCCGACTGTTCTCCTCCTGCATCACCGCAACAGCGCCTTCGACGATGATCTTTTGCGCAAGAAGTTCCTTGCGTGTTTTTGTATGAATGCTCTCAGCAATGGGCGCTAAGATCAGATTGCTTAGAATCACACCGTACAGCGTGGACGTGAGCGCAATCGGTATTGTTTTCACAATCACACTCGTATCGCCAATGCCGCCAAGCATTCCGATCAATCCAAGGATACTGCCCGCCACGCCAAAGCTAGGCGATAGTTGCGCCATTTTTTGGAATACACGTTCGTGTTGTTCTCGTCGCAACTTAAAAAAATGCATTTCGGTGTAGAGGATCTCCCGAAAGCTTTTCTCGGGATAGCTATCGACCATCATGCTGAGGGCCGTCTTCAGAAAACTTACGGTCGCCTGCCCTTCAGCTGCCTCCAACGCCAACCTACCACCCTGGCGGGATCGCATGGAGATGTCCATCAGCGATTCCACTACTTCGTCGGGTGTGGGCGCCTTGACCGCGTAGCTGTTTCGCGCAACACGAATGGCCGCAAGTATGTCATCTGCGGAGTAACTGAGAAACACGGCACCGAGCGTTCCGGACAAAACAACGGTCAAACCCACCGCATTAACGAATAACCCGGAATACCCGGTGAAGAAGAAAGTGGCCGCAAAAATCAGCGTTGCACAAACCGCCGCGAGACCATTGACCTTGCTCATTGTATTGCCACCTCTGACGAGGGTAACACGTCCCTCGTGATGAGAATTTCCACTCTGCGATTGCTCGATCGATTTGCCGCGGACAGGTTTGGTGTAACCGGTTCGTACTCCGCACGACCGATCACCGTGAAACGTTGTGGGGCCATGCCCCCGCTTTCGATCAGATAACGCGCGACACGACTGGCGCGCGCGGTAGACAACTCCCAATTAGACGGAAACTGCGGCGTGGCGACTGGTTGATCATCGGTGTGCCCGACAATTTCGATCCGATACGGAGTCGTGCGAATCACGGCAGCCAAGTCATCCAAGAAGCCTATGGCCTCGCCACGCAGCTCCACACTGCCAAGCTCAAAGACCATGGGCCCGCGAACGCTGACCTTCACAGATTGGTCTTCCATTAATACGATATCGACGTCGTCCGCGTCGCTCTCCTTCACGACACGTTGAGCACGCTCCAACACATTGATCGTCATCATCGGCTCGCCGAACGGCCGTACGATGCGATCCTTTTGTTCGGCAGCTTGTTCTGTGTTCTCCGAAAGCGGTTCGGCCGGCGCCTGATCGGCCTGTGAAGCGGCCATGACGGCAAACAACACGAACATCACCATCATCAGATCAGACCAAGGAATCGACCAATGATGCGGTGGTTCAGACGCATCTGACGACTCGTCACCGAAGGTCATGTCCCCGAACCCGCTTCCGCCTACGCCAAAACCACCGAATAGTCCATCATTCGACTCGACCGGTGGGCTGTCGTCGGAGGCTGATTCCTCTTCCGGTGAGACAGAATCGACCTGCGGTGGGATAGATTCGATTGCATCAGAAACGGGGTCCGCCACGGGCGCGCGGTCCACCACAGCAGTGGCGCTTTCGCCCGGTTCTTCGGGGTTCACCCATACAATGTCTGAATCCAGGACACGATCTCTCATCGGCTATTTCTCCTAGCCGAGTTATCGACCGGGGCCGGGGGAGATCTTGAAGCGTGGGTACGGAGCGGGACCGACTCCCTAAGGAATCGGCCGTGTGTCGCGTTTCTTCAGGATGAATACACCTTCCCACATACTCGTCACGATAATCATTTCGCTGTCGAAGAAGGGAAAGTTGCTAAAAGAACCCGCAAACCCCGGGGCGTCCTCACCGAACGGAACCGTGTCGAAATGCCCCACCTCGGTGGGATTCCCAGGGTCCGAAATGTCCACAATCCGGAGCCCGCTTACATAGTTGGACTGATACATGTAGTCGCCACGGATATACAGGTTGTGGTCGCTTGCTTGCGTCTCGCCGAGATACTCCATCAGTAACACGGGATCGTCCAGATCCTCAACGTCCCACACCAGCGTCCGCGTCCGCGGAGCCCCACCTGTGAGTTCGTCTAACTCGTCGTTCATGAAAAAGTGACGATGATCCTCGGTGACCCAACCTTGGTGAGCGTACGCGACACTTGGGTAACTGCCCGACGATATCGCAACGGGGTTTTCTTTGTCCGTCACATCGGCAATGGACAACGCAGTCTCATTGCTCCCGAAGCAAATCTCCCTTCCTGTATGTTCGACATCGGGCCCACGGTAGGATATACATTGGGCGTCATGGCTGTACCCCGTACTCGCGGTGCCGGTGGTTGGATCGGAAAAACATCCTGCAAACGTCGGTTGAGTTGGGTTACGCACATCAATCATGTGAAGTCCTCCTCCACACGTTTCACCACCACCACTACTCCCAACCGTGTACGCAAACCCCGTCTGCTCATTGATGACGATGTTGTGCGCACTGAAGATGCCATCATAGTGCGCCGTTTCTTCAAAGGTCACCGGTACGTCACGTAGGTCTCTGAGTTGAGTCATGTCGAAAATCTGCACGCCGTGCGCACCGGCGGCGTCCGCAACAATAAAGGCGTGACTCTTGTACACCTTGATGTCGCGCCAGATGTTGATCGTGGCCCCTTCCGTCAACGGCAACACGCCCAGGTAAACAGGATTCTCCGGGTTGCTCACATCTATGAACGTCGTTCCATCGGACCGTCCCACAATGGCATATTCGCTTCCAGTCAACGAATCGGTCCAACCCCACACGTCGTTCACGGTAATTCCCCTCGCTGCGCCCAGCTCTTTGACCGGAATGAACGCAACAAGGTCAACTTCATCACAGTTGAACACGCTCGCCGCACCCTCTTCACAATCAACCTGGCCCCCCGCAACGGCATCAAACCCGGGGAGATCATCTACCAACGTGGATCGCTCGCTCCAATCACCCGTGCCATCCCCACGTTCGAACAACACACCCGCGCCTTGAAAGAAATCGGCGCCCGGCGCACCCACGACGGCTCGATTGCCCTGCATCGCAATGGCCCCCCCCTGAAAGACTATCATGCCGGTGAGACCAGCCACCAAACGCTGCCTCTCGGCCCACGCACCGGATGCGTTTCGTTTGAACGCATAGACAGCCCCCGCGGGAAGCGGAGCACCCACCAAGAGATCATCCTCACTTGCCGCTAAAGAGAATCCAAACAGTGAGCCGGGTGAAGACGACGCAGGTGTGATAACTTGCGTCCTTGCCCATACGCCAGAGCCGTCTTGTTCGAAGAGATGGACACCGCCGGCCCCTCCTCCTGACAATGGCGCCGAAACGGCCACCGCTTGCCCCCAGAACGCAACAGCTTGGCCAAGTGCCGCAATCCCTACCGTGTCGCTCGTCAACACAGCTTCTTGCTCCCATTCGGCGGGTCCCGTACCACGTCGGAACAAATACGCCGCACCCGGCCTTGGCGAACCCACGAGGCCGAGCATAGAGATAGTGGCGGGTCCTGGT
>JAZDDC010000084.1:0-12006 GCA_036679565.1 Gemmatimonadota bacterium | reverse complement strand
ATTGCACATCACCTGCCCGCCGAACGCCTCGTGCATTTCGATGAGATCGATGTCGTTTAGTGTCAGGCCTGTTCGGTGTAGCAGACGCGGCACGGCGATTCCCGGCCCCATGAGTAACCCATCCGCCGGGTCAATGCCGACGAACTCGAAGTCCCTTATGAACGCCAACGGGTCTCGGCCTTCTTGGCTGGCCCGCGTCTCCGACATCAGAAGCATGGCCGCGGCGCCGTCTGTGAGCGGACTGGAGTTGCCCGCGGTAATTGTTCCGGTTGAGCTTCTGTCAAACACCGGTGGAAGTTTTGCCAACTTCTCCATTGTTGTGCTCGGCCGAGTCAGCAGGTCACGGTCAACGCCGTCCAACGGATAGATTTCGGCCGCTAGCCTGCCATCTTCAGTGTAGCCTGCCATCTTCAGTGGCCGCGTGCGCTTTCATATGACTGTTGTATGCGATCTCGTCTTGCTCGCTCTGCGGGATTTGCCACTCTTTCACCATGAGTTCGGTGTGCTCGCCCATAGAGAGGCCGGTAGATGGTTCCTCGATCCCGGGAGCGGTTGGCTTGAAGTCCCGCGGTCTCAACTTCAATAGCTGTTTGATGCGACCGGAAACGGTTTTTTGACTATTGGCGTCGAGCACGATGCGGCTTGCGCGGTTCGAGAACAAAACCGCGGGATTGGACATTGATTCGACACCTCCGGCGATCCCCACCTCTGCACGACCCTCCACAATGGAGTTGTAAATGATCGCGGCTGCCGTCGTACCCGTGATGCAGTTGTCAGTGACCGTGATCGAACGAACCTTCACCGGGAGCCGACTCGCAAAGTTTACCTCTCGCGCCATATGCGGCATTCGCGGATCGACTACTGCGATGCCATGTACGAGTTCCTCTATGAGGTTCGGATCGACATCGTGCCTCTGCAAAAGGCCGTTCACGGCATGAACAGAAAGATCGAGAGCGGACAGTCGTTTGAATCGTGTTCCCGCTTTGGCGAAAGGTGTGCGCACTCCTGCGACAATGGCAACTCGCGGTGTTTTTTTGTCCGTCATGATCGTAATCCATTTCAAACCCGGTGAGATCCAGGGTCGAGATGCTACCGACCCTGGAATATTTGCGGATCATGTGGAGAGATGTGCCGCCTAGGCGGCTCGTAGCCCTCCAAAGCACCAACGATGCCATGTTGGACGTAGTGTGTTTGCTCGGTGTAAATGGTTGGGAAATAGGGCACTTGCGGCGTTGAATGATCGCGAGGTTCTTTGCTATTGGTAGGTACCGGATACGGCATTTCGTGAGTCCGCGAAATACCGTGAGCTGTCATAGGCAACAAGCGCCGAGCGAAGTATTTTCTTGGCACGACGTCATGTACTCGGGTTGATACAGTGAGTCACATATGCCATCAGATCATGAGGCCCAGCCTCCCGTCTCAGAAGACCTTGCCCTCCTACTTCGGCGTTATGCGCTGATCCTCGACTGCGCCGGCGAGGGTATCTATGGATTAGATCAGGACGGTCTCACGACATTTGTGAATCCCGCCGGAGCGAAGATGCTGGGGTGGGAGGCCGCGGATTTAATCGGTACCCGGCAGCACGACGTGATTCACCATACGAGGGCCGACGGGTCCGCGTTTCCGCGAGAAACGTGTCCAATCTACGCGGCGTTCAACGATGGCAAAATACACCGTGTGGAAGATGAGGTGTTTTGGCGAAAAGACGGGACCTCATTCCCTGTGGAGTATGTCAGCACACCGATCCATGCTGAGGATGGAGAATTGTTGGGTGCGGTGGTGACATTCAATGACATTACTGAACGAAAACAGCAGACCGAGGCGCTCAGCCAAGCGCTCGAGCAAGTGCAGCAACTCACGAAGCAACTCAAGGCCGAGAACGCATATCTGCAACATGAGATAAAACTAAACCACAACTTCGAAGAGATTGTCGGGGAAAGCAAAACACTGACAAAGGTTTTGTACGACGTGGAGCAAGTGGCCTCGACCGATGCCACGGTACTGGTACTTGGTGAAACCGGGGTTGGGAAGGAGCTATTCGCTAGAGCGATCCACAACCTAAGCCCGCGAAAAAACAAACCATTGGTTAAGGTCAACTGCGCTGCCCTGCCATCGGCGCTGGTCGAAAGCGAGCTATTCGGTCACGAACGTGGCGCGTTTACGGGTGCCGTTTCTCAAAAGATTGGACGATTTGAACTGGCCCACGCGGGCACGATTTTTCTCGACGAGATTGCCGAGTTGCCAACTGACCTGCAGGCGAAGCTGTTGCGTGTGTTGCAGGAGGGTGAACTGGAGCGGATTGGCGGTACTCGCACCATCAAAGTCGATGTTCGCGTGATTGCGGCCACCAACAGGGATCTGGTCAAGGCCGTTTGGGCCGGAGAGTTCCGTCAGGACCTGTATTACCGACTCAACGTGTTCCCGGTTCAGGTCCCGGCCCTTCGAGAACGGCCGACCGACACGCGGCTACTTGCCTCTCACTTTGTACAGCGATACGCGAGGAAACTTGGCAGGACAATAGACAAGATTCCCGAGCCGGTGCTGCAACGCCTCGAACGTTACAGCTGGCCGGGGAACGTGCGGGAATTGGAGAACGTCATCGAGCGGGCGGTGATTCTCACCAAAGGCGACACGCTACGCATTGACGACATGCTTGATCCGCTTGGTTCGCTCGCCGTCCGTGGTGGTGACCAACGTGCGCTCGAAGATGTAGAGCGCGATCACATTTGCGCCATTCTTGATGAGACAGGTTGGAAAATCCAGGGAAAGAATAGCACCGCCGAGATTCTCGACCTACATCCAAATACACTTCGCTCTCGAATGAAAAAGCTTGGCATCGCGAAGCCGGTGCCATAGCAACGGCGATCGTCTCTCTCCTCATATTTCGTAGCCAGCACGAAATCTCGTGAAATTTTGTCTCCGCTCAGCCTAGTACGCTCACCGATTCATCTCTTCTAAGACAAGCCAAACAAACAAGTTACGAACCTTCCGAGTCGCCTTGCATCGGATGGTATGCGACTTGTTTATGTACGCCGATACAAGCGCCCGGAATTGGATGCGGGTGTTGACATAGATCGGGGGGCGCAAAGGAGCGCGCCTCCCAAAAACCATGTTCGCCAATATTGAAAGGGGTCTCAAATGTCTGTCACAGGTTACAAGTCAAAGTCGGTCAAGAAGAAGCCAGCGATAGCCCTGCTAGTCCCGCTGGCCGTTGTATCCCTTGTCATTCCATTTGACGCGACGCACCTGCCCACCGACTCAACTGAATCGGGTCCACCAGCAGTATCGTATCGCACGGCGTCAATCGATGGTCTGGACATTTTTTATCGCGAAGCCGGATCGAGGAGCAATCCGACGGTCCTACTCTTACACGGATTTCCCACATCGTCGCACATGTTTCGGAATCTGATTCCGGCCCTCGCTGACGAATACCACGTGATTGCGCCAGACTATCCTGGATTCGGTTTCAGTGCAATGCCGAGTGTAGACGAGTTTGACTACACATTTGATCGAATTGCGGACATTGTCGAACAGCTCATCGATCAACTCGAGATCGACACCTACAGCCTGTACCTCATGGATTATGGGGCGCCAGTCGGATATCGCATTGCCACCAATCGTCCAGAACGTGTGGAGACGCTCATCGTGCAAAATGGCAATGCGTACGATGAGGGTCTACGCGAGTTTTGGGATCCAATCAAGGCGTACTGGGCAGATCGCACAACGGAGAACGGCGAAAAATTGCGCGGATTTCTGACACTCGATGTTACCAAGTGGCAGTTCCTGCACGGTGTTCGTGACTCTTCGACGGTGAGCCCAGACAATTGGGCACATGTCCAACCGTTACTGGATCGACCGGGCAACAAGGAAATCCAATTGCAATTGTTCTACGACTACGGTAGCAACCCGCCGCTCTATCCTGCGTGGCAGAAGTTTTTGAGGGATCACCAACCGCCGACGTTGATTGTGTGGGGCGCGAACGACTACATCTTCCCGCCTGAGGGAGCCCATCCATACAAACGGGATTTGCACGATCTGGAGTTTCACTTGTTAGACACGGGGCACTTTGCTCTCGAGGAGAAGGGGCCTGAGATGTCCCACCTGATCCGATCGTTTCTTGACCGGAAGATCAAGACACAAACGTGACGCTAAGCAGCAAACAAACTTCCTTGTCACCGAACATTCTTCATGGAGAATCTGTCATGGCACTGCCAAATCCTGGGATGAGCATCGATCCAGAACGCACCGCACTCGTAGTTACAGATCCGCAAAACGATTTCCTCAGCCCTAAAGGCGTTGCGTGGGGCGTAGTAGGCAAGAGTGTGACCGAGAACAACACGGTCGATAACATCGAACGGCTCTTCCGTGCCGCAAAGGACGTCGATATGCCAGTTGTTGTCTCGCCGCACTATTACTACCCGCATGATCACAGGTGGCGTTTCGAGGGTGCTCTCGAAAAGCTTATGCATGACATCAGTATGTTTGACCGCAAAGATCCATTGAGTTTGGAAGGTTTCGAGGGTTCCGGACCGGATTGGCTCGAGCGTTACAAGCCATTCATTCAGGATGGGAAGACGATCGTAGCCAACCCACACAAGGTGTTCGGCCCCGAGTCAAACGACACGGTCCTGCAACTGCGCAAACGAGGCATTGACAAAGTCATCCTCGCGGGTATGTCGGCGAACTTGTGCACGGAATCGCACATGCGTGAGTTGCTGGAACAGGGATTCGAGGTTGCGGTTGTCAAAGACGCCACGGCCGCGGCCATCCTGGAAGAAGGCGACGGTTATCAAGCCGCGCTGGTTAATTTCCGATTCATTGCCAACGCGGTGTGGACAACTGATGAGGCCGTCGAAGTGATGAGTGCGATGCAAACCGCCGCAACCATGTGAAGATCGAATGACGGAGTCGGCCTCTCCCCGGGGCCGACTTTGACGTCCCCTGGGCTTTGCAGTACTTGAAGCCTCACTCAGCCGGGTAGACTCAACCAACAGCTTTAGACATACTTCGGTAAGAATGAAGCGGACCTCCCTCGGAATTGGCGGGGACGAGCATTGTCGAAACTGTCTTTGCGAGCCTACTGGGCTCAGTTCCCTCCATGCGGATCCTCGAAGTTCGGCGTGTGTGGAGGTCGATTCACGATCCTGGGGGGCGCGGGAGAGCATCGATCATGGCCGCGCTAAGACGACCTATCACGATTCGGAGAGCCGCGGATTCAGATGCAGCGGTGCTTGCGCGACTTAACGGACAGTACAATGACGCAGAACATGTAAACACGAATATCGATGCGGTTAAACGTTCTTTGAGAGAATCCGCCAGTGAGATTGTCTTTGTGGCCGAGCGGTCCAACGAACTCGTTGGTTTCACGTGTTTGCAATTGTACAATTCGTTTTGCTATGAACGCCCATCGATTGAGATAACTGAGTTGTTTGTTTGTGAATCTGAGCGGAGACAACAGGTCGGTTCCGCACTCATCAAACAAGTCGTTGGCTTTGCCGAAGAGAGGAACGCGCTTGAAATAAATCTAAGGGTCAATCAAAACAATGAGCCGGCAACCAAGTTTTATGACGCAGTCGGATTCGCAGAAGCAAATCATGCAGTGCGCAGAATCAGATTCTATTCCTCATTTGCGCAGGGCCGTCGTGATTGAAGAGGACACGTTGGGCCGCCGGGTAGGTCAGAACACCGCGGTCGCTTTGACGAACAACGTGTTGCCCTGATCGGACCGCTGGCCGAATTCGGCCGTGCCGCGTTGGAAGGCAACCTGCACGGTACCGAACGGTGGCCGGTATCGGTAGACGAACACGGCCTGCACGTTTCGCCGGTCGATGGCCGAGTTCGTCTGAAAGAACACACGTACAAAAAGATCTCGCGTGAAGAACTGGTTGGCTCGTATGACGGGGATCCATGTCGACTCGCCGTCGGGATCCGGGTCGAGTGCGAGTCGTTGGAGATCCATCTCGATCGACAAGTCTTTTGTAATTTTGTATCCGCCTCCTGCCGTGATTAGCACGAAGTCTGCGTCAAAGTTGCGGCCAACTGTGATCCTCCCGCTGACCGACTGAAACTCCCGCGTATTGTATCCCAGGCCGAACGAGGTCTGCCGATTTCGGAAGTCGGCCTCGAAACGCTTGAACTCCTCGCGATGAGCTAGCGTGAGGCTGAGCCGGTTCCGAAACTCCACATCGATTGATTCGTCAATTTGCCAGCTGCGCAATATCCCGCGTTGACTCCAGTAAATGTTGTAGTTCGAGTCGTACTCCAGTCGTTCGACGAACCGACGTATCCAAAACGTTTTTTCCACTGCGGCATCGAGTTCGCGACGGTTGTCATCGCGCACAAACCCGATGGCGTTTACATTGTCGGCAAACCGGTCACCGAGATGTGTGTACCGAACATGAAAGTGCGCCGTCGGGGTGTCGTATGATGGTCTGAGGAAATATGCCCACGTACCCGTCGGCGTGTTCGGTCCCCAGCTCTGAACGACTTGGCCGGTGAATCCAAATGCCTTGGTAAAAAACAGCGTGGCATCCAGTCCGGCTGAACCCTGTTGATCGCCGCTGAGGGACCGGTTGGCAACGGTGACGGCCATGTTTGAGGGACCCAGGTCCCGTTGCAGTCGACCCAGACTATACATACCGCGGTTGGTTCCGGCCGCCGCGTCCGACCGCGCGCCGAGTGCCGCCACGGTCCATGCCCCAATCTTACCCGATACCTGTGCGCCACCCTGAATGTCCGGAATGCGACGGGAGTAAAATGTTCTGATACGTTGCCGGAATAACTCGGCGTTCTCCAAAAAAAATGGACGTTTCTCCGGGAGCGACAATTCGAAGCGTGTGAGGTTGATCTGTTCCTCGTCGGCCTCGATCGTGGCAAAGTCGGGATTTACTGTCACATTGGCGATGGTGCCTGGTGTTAGCGCCACACGTAGGTCGCCGCCGATGTCCCAGACGTTGGATGTATCCTCTTGGATGCTAGACAGTCCGTATACGATAGCTCGGTGCCGTCGTGTGGGTGGTGCCACGTCGAGGCCGGACAGCACACCGGCTTGCGAGATGCGAAACACGTTGTCCAGTGGACCAGCCCAAAAGCTTACCTCGAGCGTGCGTCTTCGGTTACG
This sequence comes from Gemmatimonadota bacterium, assembly GCA_036679565.1. Lineage (GTDB taxonomy): Bacteria > Gemmatimonadota > Gemmatimonadetes > Gemmatimonadales > GWC2-71-9 > JAZDDC01. The sequence goes on along the minus strand of JAZDDC010000084.1, from coordinate 4,886 downwards.
TCCGAAGTTGATCCCCCATGTCATGTTTGTTCCCGCGTTGTACCGGATGGAAGAGAACGGGATTTGCATCTCAGCACTCCAACCGTAATTTGTCAGTTGTGCCGCCGCTTCCCACGACGCATCCCACGTCTTGTCTACCGTGCGTCCATCGTTGGCAACACGGCCGTCAGCCTGTGTGCCCATTGCGTTGGTCATGAAGTAGTAGGCGGACTGTCGGTCGCCGAAACTGTCAAGCAGGAGTACAACAGCGTCATCGCTGTCGAGATCCGCATCACGGCGTGTCAGCTGTGCCGTTACGGGTTCGGGATCGTGTACGCGGAACGCGACGTATAGGTGTGTGGCGTCGTACAGCACAAATACTTCCGTCGCTACGTCAGATGGGTTCCCGCGTTGTGGTTCATACTGTATGAAGCCGTCAACAACCGCAGCTCCTGCCCACTCGGTGACCTCCACGGTACCGTCGATTGATGGTGGATCCTGGGTCCGCGACGCACGAAGTTCAAACGAACCGTCCTGTAATGTGGCGGACGTGGTCATCATTGCGAGGAGTATAGGTATGGTCATCAAACGTCACGCCGCCAAGGAAACGGGCGTTGCTCGTTGGCAGTCTGGTTGCCACGGGATCATCGTAAGACGCGCACCGCAGTGCGCTGAGGGAGACACCCGCGTCAGACGAATGCAACCCGTCACCAACCCACGACCCCGCCCTTCCGCGGAACCTTCACATCAGCCATTGCCGCATGATAAACAAACGACGCCATGATGACCGCGTTTTTCATGAGATCGTCAATCGGTAACGTGTCGAAGAAATCGAGGTTTGTATGGCCGCCGGTACCGCCTACTCGCGCTTGAAGGAATTGAAACGCGGGTAAACCCACGTTATCAAAGGCCACGTGGTCAGTGCTGCCAACGGATTGCACTGATATTGTCGTCATGCCCATGTCTCGGAAGGGTTCCATCCATGTAGCGAACAACTGCCGCACATGTTCGTTCTCTTGCAACCAAATGCCCCGGTATTGCCCTGGGCCGTAGTCTTGGTTGAAATAAACCGAGAACTTTTCGTAAGCAGAAGTGGTGCGCAATGCTGCATCGTTCGGATCACCAAAGTGCTTTCTCACATATGCCCTGGAGCCGTAAAGACCCTGTTCTTCGCCGGACCAAAGCGCCACCCGAATCGTTCTTCGTGGTTTGGCATCCACTGCGCGAAGAATACGCATTGCCTCGAGCATGACCGCGACACCCGATGTGTTGTCACTCGCGTTTGGGCTGGCATGCCAAGTGTCGAAATGAGCGCCCAACATAACGACCTCGTCTGCAAGGTCGCCGCCGGCAATTTCGCCCAGGACGTTGTGCGCCTGCTCGACATTGTCACCGTGTCGATTGCGAACTTCGACTTCGACTGTCAATGGGATATCGCGCCGCAAGATTCGGTACATCCGATTGTAGTGCTCCGGTGTTATCGCAATGATGGGCACAGACGACAGCGTTGCCTCCCGCGCCCATCCATCGACCTTCGCGCCAGGCCGGGCAAAGCCACGCACAGCACCGGGCCAGCCGCTTCTTGACTCCAGTACAACGGCCACGTCTTCGGCCACGTAAAACGCGAGTCGTTCTACCGCGGTTAACAGGTTTGGGTTCGTCGGGGGATCAGGGTATAAGCGCGAAAAGTAGACGTCTGGCCCGGAAGGTGGCGGTATCACGCTTTCTGCTAACCGTTGCAGCTCCTCGTCGGTGCGACGAGGCACGCCGGTGGCGAAACGTGTCCGATCAATCGTGGCCGGAGCGGTCGAAAGGACCGCCTTACCGCGAAGCCGGCCGCGATAACGCTGGAGATCTTGCTTGGTTTGGACATCCGCGATCACGACTTGCAGTTCCTGCTTACCATTGGTGCCCGGCGTGTGTGCAATTGGGTATCCGACAATTGGTTGGTAGTCGGGTTCGAGCATGTGCAATGACACGTATTCATTGTCCCAACTTACGCCGTAGTCCATGAACGGTTCGCGAATCGTGTTTACCAAACCAATCCGTCGCATTTCATCGATGGCCCACCGCTGCGCACGCTCCATGTCGCGTGAGTTTGTGAGCCGCGCACCCAGCACGTCGGTCATAAAGGAAAGTGTGTTAGCGAGTTGCGAACGATGGAGTCCTTCTTCCCGTATGCGGGCGACCATTCCCCAGTCAACCTCTTGGGCTGAGGAATCGGTCCAGGTCGTGGCAAGGAAAGTGAGGACGACGAAGGGAAAACGGGGCATAATGCGCATCGTAGCCATAGGGGTTCGAGGGCATGTCAAATATGACAGCTGTGATCCAGCGGGCAATTGACAAACTGTTTCCGGCATGCGAATATCATACACCAAATAAAACCCGAACATTCAATGGGAGTCCGTCATGTCCATGGCTCACGGCTTGGTCAAGGAACTTGAATCCACACAGAAATTCTTCAACAAAACCATCTCAATCTTTGAACCCGGTGATGCTCGGTACGCTCCAATGCCGGAGCTTTATACGGTTGCCGGAGCCATCGCCCACACTGCGGACTCCATTGACTGGTTCATTGAGGGGGCGTTCGGCAAGGGGTGGGACATGGAGTTCGAAGCGCTCATCGCCAAGGCCAAGGCGGTGACCTCTCTTGAGGAGGCAACCGACTGGATCGAGCGTGCGTTTGCGAACGCTGCGGATGTGGGCTTCAGACGAAAGCCTCGTCGCCCCTATTGCGGATACACGCATCATGCCCGGCGCGCCGCGGTTGGCTGTGGTATCGGGCATCACCGACCACACTGCGCACCATCGCGGAGCGCTGTCAGTTTACGCGCGGTTGCTGGGGAAAGCCCCGCCAATGCCATACGCGTGAGGTCTTCCTCATTCTTTGGGATAATGTGGCCGCACGATTGGTTGTAAGCGTACTCGCTGTCACGGTACCAGGGTTTTTGGCATCGTCAACAGCGCCGCGTATAGGTCGATGGCATACCAGAGATTTGCTATGCGCAGATTCTCGTCTGGGGCGTGCTGATTATTGTCGTGGTTCGCAACCGGGACAATGATTGCCGGTTTTTGAAGCAATTCAGTAAACGGTGTGATGGGGAGCGTGCCACCCATGCCTGGTGCAATCACAAGGGATCCCTCTCCGAAGGCCCGATCGGCGGCGGCGCGTGCTGCCATGGTCACTTGCTGAGCAAACGGATTTGCCATCGAAGTGCGCGCCGCGCGGGATCCGCTCCGGCCACCGGTGACTTTAGCGATACGAGCGTATTGCAGCCGCGTGGCGAGGTCGGGATCTTCGGACACCACGTGAAATCCTTGCCGCTCGATGTGGCGCACAATCAGGCCGCGCAGGTGTGCCGGGTCGTTGCCTTTCACAAGGCGGATCCCCAACGCCGCAATCGCGGTATTTGGAATGACGTTGCGTGCGAGCGCGCCAGTATTACCACTTGTAATTCCTCGCACGTTCAATGCGGGTACCAATAGTCGCTCGGGCAGTGTTTGCGGTTCGCCCTCGGCGCGCGAAATCCCCAACTCACGTTTTAGTTCATCGTCCCACGCTGGCATGTCTTCCAGCGCGGCCCGCTCTTCGGGTCCGACCGGTTCGACGGTGTCATACCATCCATCGACGAGCACGCGACCTTCGTCGTCTTTCATTGATGCTAGGAGGCGGGCCAGGATGTTACCGGTATCAGGGGCCCAATTGCCGTAATGTCCCGAGTGGAGATTCCGCGTAGCACCGTACACCGTGACCTCCATTCCCATGGCACCACGTACGCCGAACGTAATCTGTGGTCGCCCACTTGGGTGCGCGGGGCCATCAAAGAAAAGCCAGATATCGATGCGGTCCAACCGCTCTCGCCACCGCTCCATGTACTCACTCAGGTGTGGCGAGCCCGCCTCTTCTTCGCCATCGAAAAAAAAGATCAAATTGGACGTGGCTGTAATATCTCCTTCGCGAAATGCGCGCAGGACTGGAAGGATCGCGGCGATCGGCGCCTTGTCGTCGCCCGCCGAACGAGCGTAGATGCGCCATTCGGGATTAACTGTCTCGCCATCCACTGGCATCGGGCGCGGTTCGCCGCCTGACTCCATGGCTGCGGTAAAAAGCGTTGGTTCGAACGGCGGGGTGGTCCAATTTGACGGATCGACGGGTTGACCGTCGTAATGGACGTAGATACCCAGTGTTCGCGTAGCGCCCGGGACATTCAGTTCGCCGTAGACGATCGGTGGCGCTCCGTCGATCTGTAGCAATTCAGACGTGACACCCTCTTCGATGAGCCGGTCACGAATGTATTCCGCGGCGCGTTGGATGTCTTCGGTGTCACTGGCGCGGTTGGGGTAGCTCAACAGTTCGGCAAAATCCCTCACAATGCTGGCTTCGTTCGCTTGACGATAGGCTCGGGCGGTCTCGGCGCCCGACTGGGCGGCGCCCGGTGATGACAACAGCGCTAATATCAACATGCCGAAAACGATGATTGTTGGCCGGCAATGGTCGAGCGATTTGGACATCGGCTACTCCGGTGTGGGCTGGACGCTGATTCAGGCCTGTCGTGTGGCCAAGTGCAAAAGGTAAGGCTCGACGGACCTGGTCGCGAGGCGCGAGCTATGGCGGTGTCCTTACAAATCGCTTACGTCGCGGCAAACGGACCCTTACAACACCCCAACCAATCCATCACCTCCTCAGGTTACTGAATGACATAGGTTGTCAACATGTATTGGCGGCCAGACGAGGGAGCGATACGAACGACGTTGTCCATCCCATTCATTCGCGTGAAAACGATGTCGTACTCCACAATGGTCGAGTGGATTTTCCGGATCGGCGTGGGCATGTGTTTCATCGGGCACGGCGCGTTTGGTGTTATCACCAAGGAGGCTTGGCTGCCGTATTTTGGGCTCGTTGGGAT
>JAZDDC010000083.1:0-14946 GCA_036679565.1 Gemmatimonadota bacterium | reverse complement strand
GAACGCCGCTCGCAACGGCTACCGCCCTACCGCTGTCCGTCCTACCGCCATACCGTCCTACCGTCCTACTGTCCTACCGCCATTCGTCCTACCGCCATACCGTCCTACCGCCATACCGCCCTACCGCCAATTACGGCAGCCGGATCGCCATCAACATGTTAGGCGCTTGAATCACGACGTGCTGTTTGCCATCGTGCATATATGTCATCATGCCATACCGTGGATTGCCCGGTAGCTCGAGCTGTCCAAGTTGTTCTCCGGTGGTTTTGTTCACCGCGTACAAGTATGGCGTCCCGTCGCTTCCGTTGCCCGTGTACAACAACAGTGTTGCCGTCACGATCTGAGCGGCCTGTCTGCCGGAGCCGGTGTTCGGAATATCGACGCCACTCAACGCTGGGTGGTTCTTGACACGATCAGGTGTATCGCCGACGGGAATCCACCAGAGATGTTCACCGGTGTTCATGTCGATTGCCGTGATTTTACTGTACGGCGGTTTGAAGATCGGCAGACCACGCACGCGTGGCGTACCCGCGGAACCGCCCACGGCGAAATCATTGATGGTCACACCGGTCGGCGCGGCCTCCCGGGCGTCGCGTTCGTGACCGGGCACCATGATCCTTGAAGAGCACCCTTTCTGCGACGTTACGTAGAGGATGCCTGTTGTGGGGTCAGCTGCCGGTGTGCCATCGATGTTCGTGCCACCCACGTCGCCGGGGCACCACAACGCGGCCCTCTTGCCGAGGTCGTTGTCCCGATGGAGGGGCGGATTGAACAGCGGGCCGACCTGGTAGTCTGCCAACGCAGCGATGGCTTCCTGCCTGAGTTCCGGCGTAAAATCTACCAGGTCGTCCTCGGTCAATCCCTGCATGTCGTAAGGAGCGGGACGCGTCGGGAACGGTTGTGTCTCCGACAATTGTTCGCCGGGCATGTGTGAGGCTGGTACGGGCCGTTCCTCTATTGGCCAGATTGGCTCACCCGTCGCACGGTTGAACGCGTACACAAACGCCTGTTTCGTTGTTTGGACAATGGCGGGGATGTTTTCGCCGTCCACCGTGACATCCATGAGAACCGGGATCTGTGGCGTGTCGTAGTTCCAGATGTCGTGGTGCACCAACTGATAGTGCCAGCGGCGTTCGCCCGTCTGAACGTCGAGCGCAATCAAACTCGTACTAAACAGGTTGTCGCCCGGTCGGAAGCCGCCCCAGAAATCTGCGGTGGCGCCGTTGGTCGGTATGTAAACCAGGCCGAGTTCGGGGTCGGCGGAAAGTGGGGCCCAGGACGAGATGTCGCCGGTCCACTCCCACGCATCATTCTCCCAGGTCTCGTGTCCGAACTCGCCAGGACCCGGCAACACGTCAAACTTCCACAGGAATTCCCCGGTGCGTGCGTCGTACCCCAAGATGTCGCCCGGTATGTTTTCCTGACGTGATTGGTTGTAACCCTGTTCGGCGGAATTGCCGACGACGATGACGCCGTTGACGACAATCGCCGGCGAGGAACTCGTGATGTAGCCTTGGGCCAGCGGAATGCCAACGGCTGGATCGTCGTATTCGTATCCGAGGTCGGCCAGGAGATCGACGGTTCCAGTTTCGGGGAATCCGGGAATTGGAATTGATTCGCCGAAACCCTCCAACGGTTGCCCGGTTTCGGCGTCCAGTGCGTGTAGGAAGAAGCCGGGCGAGACCAGGTAGATTACGTCACGACCGTCGATGGTTGCATAGGCGACGCCCTTCCCGTGATTCTTTCGCATGGAGTACTCCCAGCGAAATGTCTCAGGCTCGACCCAGTCCCAGATTTTCTCGCCGGTGCCGGCATCGGTCGCGACCACATGACGTCTGTTTCCCGCTACGCTGATAAGTTTGCCGTTGACGTATATCGGTGTTGCGCGGGCGTTGACCTCAGGGTAGTCCGACCCGTCCCAGACCCATGCGACCTGGAGGTATTCGAAATTTTCAGCGGTGATCTGATCGAGCAAGGAGTATCGTTGACCATAGGTGTTTCCTGCGATGAAGGCCCAATCTCCTTCTGATATGACCCCAGTCTGAGCGTTGGAACACGCTGGAGCTACCAATACACCGAGAGCCAAAGCGAACAGCGCTCCGGCCGGTTGCGGGCAATGGGTCGTTTTTTTCATCGAGTCCTCTGGTGGGTTTCCGGCGCCGATTTCTCTGGGTGGTGGGCGTCCGACTTGTCCGAGGGGCGCCACGGAATGTCTGACGCTGGCATAATTGAACATCCAAGACGGGCTGCGGGGAGGCCGGAAACGAATTCGTGACGGACCGACTCTTGAACGTGTGTGTTGGTGTCTCGCTCAGAGCCAGCGGCGGACTGTCTTGCGATAGTTCTCGTACTCCTCACCGAACTTGTCCACGAGGTATCTCTCTTCGCGAGCAATCACACCGTATCGGATCAACGCGAGCGCGGGGATGACCGCTACCAACATCCAGGCATTTGCAGCCCACAGCGAGATTCCCAAGTGCATAGCGGCGAATGCCAAGTAGATAGGGTTCCTACTCCATCGAAACGGTCCCGATTTGACGATGGCCGTCGTTGGGTGTCGTGGATCCGGGTGTGTCCCGTGCCGCATGAACTCGATCACACTCCAGCCGCTGAACCCGAACCCCGCCGCAATCAAACCGATTCCAACCCACGTCTGGGCGATGCTAAGATGCACCGGCCATGTCCAGAACGAGTTGGTGATGTAACCAGCAGCGATACACCCTAGGAATATCAACGGTGGCGGAGCGATGACTCCGGGATTGTCGGTTTTGGATGACATGATTTTGCCGTGGTTTTTCCGCACGTATGCGTTGATAAATTGTTGCCACGAAACCCACGAAATCCACAAAATTTCTGCACCGGATACGGCCACGGAGTCCGCGGAACGCACGGAAAATCAGAAACAGTTTTGCTTCAGAACCAACGTACGCAACAACAAGTGTTCATTCCGTGGGTTCAGTGGCTCTGTTCAGTGGCTCTGTTCAGGGGTGTGGTTTCGTGGCTTCGTGGATTTAGTGGCCTAAGTATTGAGATAGTGTACAGTCAATCGTTAACGATGTCGCGAATTTCATCAAACTCGTCAGCCGCGCCCACTGGCGGTTCTGTAAACAGACTCACACCAATCGTGAGCGCGGGCAGCATTTCATACAGGTCCAAGAATCGCGCTTTGAATAGCGCCGTCCAAAGAACCGCCGTCAGGAAACCGCCAATCATTCCTGCAATTGCACCTTCACGCGTCGTACGTTTCCAAAAGAGCGAACAGAGCACGACAGGAGCGAAGCCGCACGCAAGTCCGGACCAGGCGAACAAGATGAACCAGAAGATGATGCGTACTTCGCCTTGCGCTAACGCCAGGGCACCCAGGCCAATGACCACGGTCGTCAACTTGCCGTACATCGACAGGCGTCGATCCGACATTTTCGGTCGGAAGACCTGTTGTGTGATGTCACGTGTCACGGCCGAAGATGCCAAGATCAGTAGGGAATCGACCGTCGACATAATCGCGGCCAGCACCATGACCAGGTAAACGCCGGCGAAGACGGCCGGGAAGAGATTGGTCGTCATGACCGGCAGGATTGCCTCGGAGTCTACGAGGCCCGGAAACACCGCTCTCCCCGCTATGCCACCGAATACGGCACCCACGTCGAAAACGATGATGCAAAGAACAGCGAGAAATCCTCCGGTTACTATGTCTCCCTGACTGCGGGCCGACATGAACCGTGTCAGCAGTTGTGGTGCTCCCAAGAAAGCCAAGCCGATGCCGACGAATCCGAGCACACTGACGATGCCGGCCGTCGATATTCCGAACTCGCCGAACGGTTTGAGAAGGTTGGGATCTTGGTCCAGCAGGTTCGCGGTCATCTCGCCCCAACCGCCGGCCGCCGCAACGCCGACGAACGGTAGGATCAAGAGACCCAAAAACATCAGCACACCTTGAAGCAAATCGCTGTACGCAACCGCTTTGAATCCACCGACGGTCGTGTAGAAAAAGATGATTACGGCACCAATCAACACACCGGTCGTGTAACTCGTGTCGAGGAACGAACTAAACGCTTTACCTGACGCCGTGAGTTGGGCCGCGGTGTACGCCACCACCATGGTCAGGATGATGACGGCGCTGACCCAGCGGATGGTGTGACCCGTGTCTCGGAATCGTGCGACCAGATAGTCCGGCACGGTGATCGCGTCATAGCGGTCTGTATAGGCTTTGAAAGGCCGAGCGACAAACGTCCACGCAAGTGCAACACCTAACACCTCACCAAGCACAATCCACAGCGCGTGAATGCCGAGGAAACACTGTGTGACTCGCGACCTCCCCAGATTCCGATCGCGAAGAGAACCGCACCGTAGATGAGCAGGACGACGAGCACGGTAGTGGTCATTGCGATGGATCCGAAGGCCCGCGACGTTTACGTCTGCGCTGCGAATATTTGATGAACGCGTTGGATACGATGGCGAACCCGGGTATGACGGCCGCAGCCAATAACATCCATGCAGCCCATGGTAGCCCGCCGATCATATCGCCGGCCACCGCACCGTTTCACTGTGCGAGTTCACGAAGTGCGTGAAACCGCATCGCACGCGGCTGCCAGTCGGTTCAGGGCATTGTCAACCTGCGCCTCCATGACCAACATCGAAGGGCCAAAGCGAATCGTCTGACCGTGGAGCCCGCCGACGCCAACTAACAATCCCTGCTGTTTGGTTGCTTCCATGAGGGCCCTGGCTTTCGTAGGGCTCGGCGTCTTTTGTTTCGCGTCGTCAACCAGCTCCAACGCCTGCATCAACCCCATGCCACGAACGTCACCAATCCAAGAGTGCTGCCGCTGCAACGCCTCCAGGCCCGCGCGCAGTTGCGCGCCGCGCTCGGCACTTCGCGTTGGCACATCTTCGCGAATCATCACGTCTGACGTCGCGAGCGCGGCCGTCGTGGCAATTGGATTGCCGCCAAAAGTCGAAATCGTTTTCCCTGACCAAGCGGCGGCGATGTCGTCTCGTGTCACCGTAGCGCCCATGGGAAAGCCGCTCGCGATTGCCTTGGCCATGACCATGATGTCCGGGACAACGTCCCAATGTTCGATGCCGAACCACTTCCCACCGGTGCGCCCAAAGCCCGCTTGCACCTCGTCACAGATGAACACGCCGCCATACTGACGAATGATATCTGCGGCACGCTGAAAGTACCCCGGTGGTGGCACGACGTAGCCTGCGACACCAAGAATCGTCTCGGCCATGAAGGCGGCAGGTTTCCCGTTGGTCGTTGTGAGAATGGCGTCTTCCAAATCACGTCCGAACGCGTCGATGCAACTCTCGTCGCATGGGCTCTTGAACGGACATCGGTACGGGTACGGCGCAAGCACGTGCTTGACGGGGATGGAAGAAGGGAGGGGGCGCCACGCCGCGTGACCGGTAAGGTTCGTCGCAAGTGTGCTGCGGCCGGAGTACCCGTGACGAAGCGCAATGATCTCGGAACGTCCCGTGTACATGCATGCCAGCATGACGGCGGTTTCCACCGCTTCAGTGCCGCTGTTCGTGAAAAAAGAACGATTGAGATCTCCTGGTGTGATTTGCGCCAACCGTTTCGCGTACGCGACGTGTGGCTCGGTGACGTACAGGGTTGACGTATGGCCGAGCCGGCCAATTTGCGCACGGACTCGTTCTACGACCTCCGGATGACAGTGCCCGATGCCGGTGGTCAAAATCCCACTGAAGAAGTCGAGGTACTCGCGTCCTTCGGAGTCAACCACATCCATTCCGTTTCCTTCTACGAGAACGATTGGCTCATCGTAGTAGGGCGGAGCGCACGGGAAAAGGAATTGTTCTTGGTCAGCCAGTATTTCAGGGGTGTTGGTGTTGGTCGTGTTTGCCGTGGTCATGAGTTCTTGGGCCCTCGCAGTAACCGTCGCTCTAATATCTCAGTTCGCAAAGAAGCCGCCAGCTACCAGCTGACAGTTCACCATTTTGAAATCACCACTCGCTGGTCCGTATAAAATCCAATAGCATCTTGACCCTGCGCCTTCAGGTCGCCGTAGAACGATGCGCGCGAGCCGCCGAACGGGAAAAACGCCATTGGCCCAGCCACGCCGATGTTCACACCAATCATACTGATACCTGCGTGGTATCGAAATTCTCGTGCGGCCTTGCCGCTCGTCGTGAAGATCGAAGTTGCGTTACCATATTGATTTTTCTTGATGAGAGCCAAAGCCTCTTCAAGTGAATTTGCTCGGGTCAAACTCGCGACTGGGCCAAAGATTTCCTCATTGCCGACAGTTGTGCCCGGCCTCACTCCTTCAAAGACTGTTGGACCCACCCAATGACCATTCGGAAGACCGGGAACGGTCGCCCCTCGACCGTCTAAGATGAGTCGTGCACCCTCGTCTTTGCCACGATTGATGAACCCCTCGACACGGCGCGCGTGCGCAGCCGAGATTACCGGTCCCATATCGACCGCATCGTCCAATCCGTTTCCGAGCCGGAGTGCACTGGCACGATCGAGGATGCGGTCGCGTATCGGCTCGTAGGCGTCCTGAACACCGACGACGACACTTCCGGCGAGGCAACGCTGACCTGTGGACCCATAAATTGAGGCCATAACGGCATCGGCTACCTGGTCTGCACGAGGGCATCGGCAACACGGCGATCGCCATGCACCACGTTCAGGACTCCCGACGGTAAACCAGCCTCGCGCGCAAGCTCGACGATTTTCTGGTGTGTGAGCGGATCCTGTTCGCTTGGTTTCAAAACGATGGTGTTGCCGGTCGCGACCGCGTACGGCCAGAACCACATCGGAATCATGACTGGAAAATTGTACGGTGTAATCGCCGCAAAAACGCCCAATGGCTGGCGGATTGTCTCGCAGTCGATCCCCGTCGCAATGTCTTCGAGGGTCGATCCCATCATGAGGGTCGGTATGCCGCATGCGTGTTCGACGTTTTCTATACCGCGCCTGATTTCGCCCCGACATTCGGCAATGACTTTTCCATGCTCCCTTGTCAAGCTGACTGCCAATTCTTCGAGGTGCTCTTCTAATTTTGCTTTGAGACGAAAAAGGACTCTGGCGCGCTCGACGGGTGGTGTGGCGCGCCACTCGGGAAACGCCGCCGTTGCGGACGCGACGGCTTTATCGACGTCGGCCTCATTGGACACGATCATGTGACCGAGAACTTCACCCGTTGCCGGGTTTGTCACGTCGAGACTGTCAGTGCCCGAAGCGAGCACCCACTCACCACCGATGTGGTTCATCATTTGGGTATCAGTTGCATTCGATGCCATGTAGGTTCCCCGAAAACGGCAGATGGAAAGTACGGTTTCGTTGGTCGCTGAGCCACGTGTCGAGTCATATGGAACGTATTCTGCTCACAAACTCGCGGGTCCAACGCGCGCTACGGTCACGGCGTAAAAAGGGAGGGCGGTGAGGCGGGGCCCCACCTTGATCTTAATCTAACCCACACGATTCGTGAGAAGTCATTGAAAATAAAGAGTTTACGGGCTCTGGCCCTGTTGGTTGTGGTCGTGCCGGCCGCACTGGACGGCCAGGCATCTGACAAGTCTGCCGTGGCGGTTCGAATTAACGGCGAAACCCCAAGCGTCGATGGTCGCATGGACGAGGCCGTTTGGAAAACGGCCAACGTGATTACCGATTTCGTGCAGAGATCGCCGGATGAGGGCGTGGAGCCCCGTCAGGCCACATCGGTCTACATCCTTTACGACGACGAAGCTTTGTACATCGGCGCGCATATGGCGTCCAATGACCCCTCGTCAATCGCACGACCGATGACACGGCGCGACGGTTTTAGCAACGCCGAAATTTTGACCGTGTCGCTGGACACCTACCTCGATCGACGTACGGCGTTCAGTTTTTCCGTGACGGCTGCGGGTGTGCGCTCAGATAGTTACCACGCCAGTGACAATGAACACCGCACCCAGCGACAGTACAACCCGGTGTGGAGTGCCTCGGCAAGAGTGGATTCCACCGGCTGGACCGCAGAAATGAAGATCCCGTATTCGCAACTCCGATTTAACGTGTCGGACGAGCAATTGTGGGGCATGAACATTCGGCGCTGGACGCCATCAGAAAACACCACGGATTATTGGGTGGTCGTTCCACGGTCGGAGACGGGTTTCATATCCCGGTTTGGTATGCTCCGCGGGCTGGAGGACGTGCGGCCACCACGGAGGGTGGAACTACGACCTTATGGTGCGGGTGCCGCCAGTGCCGTCACTCGTGACATCAATGATCCGTTCGACCAGAACTTTGGTAACCGATTTGGTACCGATGCCAAACTTGGGATCGGTCCCAATCTGACATTGGATTTGTCGGTGAATCCCGATTTTGGGCAGGTCGAAGCAGATCCGGCCGAGGTCAACTTGACGGCTTTTGAAACCTTTTTCGACGAACGGCGCCCCTTTTTTATCGAAGGAAATGAATTACTCAGCGGTCTGGGGCCCGACTACTACTATTCCCGACGCATCGGCGCGCGTCCACGCGGTGGCGCGAGTGGTGATTTTGTGGATCGGCCAGATAATACAACCATTCTTGGTGCGGCCAAACTTACGGGGCGTCTATCGTCTGGTTTGTCCGTTGGCGCGCTTGCGTCAGTAACATCCCGCGAGTTTGCGCGAACGTTCGATCTCGACACGGAAGGTTTTGAGGACGTCGCCGTTGAACCAACGACGGGGTTTGGTGTGGTCCGGTTGCAACAGGAACTCGGAGCGACGCAATCCACCGTGGGCGCAACGTTCACCGGTGTCAACAGACGATTTGACGGCAACACGAATCTCAATGGGTTGCTGCATCAAAAGGCGTATTCGGGGGGTGCCGACTGGAGGCTCCGGTTCAAGGAAGGCGAGTACGAAATCACGGGCTACACGGGTTTCAGTCACGTCAGTGGCTCGGCCGAAGCCCTGACTCGGACTCAGCGGTCTAGCGCCCGTTACTTCCAACGCCCGGACGCCGACTACACGACACTCGACTCGAATCGAACCAGTCTTACGGGTTATACCGCGTCTATCCGCGCGGACAAAAACGCCGGTCGGCGTATTCTCTGGGGTGCGCAGGTGAGTGCGCGGTCGCCCGGGTTTGAGATCAACGACCTTGGGCGTTTGAATTCCGCAGACGCCGTGGATTTCAATGCTGATATTCAGATTCGAGAAACACAACCGGGGAAGCTGTTCCGCAACTGGCGTATTGGTACGGCAATCCGCGGGGGTTGGAATTTTGGAGGGGATCGGCAATCGACGGTGTTGTCAAACAATACGCGCATAACTTTTCACAACTTTTGGAACATTAACTTCGGTGTCAACCGGGTCTTTCGGGCCCAGAGTGACTTTCTGACGCGTGGTGGTCCGTCAATGGGCACTGGGGCCGCGTGGAGCGCGAACGCCCGTCTCTCCAACTCGTTTTCGGCGGCAACGCGCTTGAGAATCGGTGGGCGTTACGGCAACGACGAGCTTGGCGGTTGGAGCTATAACGTCGGTGCCGGAATCACGATCCGCCCGATTCCCGCCTTACAGTGGTCCATCGATCCGTCGTACACCCGCTCTGTCAACGCGCGTCAGTACATCACGACGTTGGAAGGTGGACGGCAAGCAACGTTCGGTCGTCGATATGTCTTTGGCATGATTGCGCGGAGTACCATCTCTGCGAGAATGCGGTTCGACTATGCGGTGACTCCCGATCTTACCTTCGAGGGATACGTTGAGCCGTTTGCCGCAAGTGGCCAATACGTGGCACATGGAGAACTCGAAGCCGCGCGAAGCCGTGATCTGCTCACCTACGGTACACAGGGCACTTCAATTGCTCGTCAGGACGATGGCTCGTTCAGCGTTGTCGATGGCCCGGACACGTTCGCCATCCCCAACCGGGACTTCAACATCCTGTCGTTCCGATCGAATCTCGTCATGCGTTGGGAGTGGTTGCCGGGCAGTACGTTTTTCTTGGTATGGCAGCAGGACCGCTCCACTCGTGCGGATGTTGGCAATCTCGTAGGAGTGGGATCGTTGCGGGACGCATTGCGTGCTCGCGGGGAACACTTCTTCGCGCTCAAGTTGACGTATTGGATGTCGGTGAACTAAGCGGATTATTGCCCAAACACGGTGTTCTCAACCGTTGGGTTCTGTCTCGTCTTCAAACTCTTCTTCTTTGAGTCGAAACTGTTCGGCGAATTCTGCGTCGTCATTCGTTCCTAGTACCCGTTGCGCAATGTATTCGCCGAGCACCGGTCCAAACTTGAACCCCTCCGAAGATCCACCCCCAATGAGCCACACGTTTTCAAAATCGGGATGCGTATCGATGATCCAATTCCCATCCACACTGCTTTCGTAATGGCAAGCCCGCGTTTCTGAGATGGGTGCTCCGATCAGATCGGGAAAGTGTTTTTCGAGTATTTCCCGTGGTCGTTCGTGGAACTCCTTGTCGATCCATCGATCGCTTTCATCCGGGTCCTGCGGCGGACGCCCGCCCGTTCTGACACGAAAGCCTCTGTGATCACGACCGAGCGCGGGCCAGCCCGTACATCCTGGCACGCCGTAGCTTGGCATGTTTGGGTACATAAATCGAGTGTCACCCGGTGGCAGTGCGAAGTAGAACACGTGGCCCATGGGAATCCGGAGCCGTTTGCCCATCAACTCGGGGAATACTTTGGGAAACCACGGGCCACACGCAAACTTTTTATCGCCGAGAGACGCGTGACCGTAGTGCAGTTTTCCACCCTCTTCCAGGAAGACTTCGGCGACGGACTCGATGGCACGTCGTGCCCGAACCACACCGGCCCGGGGTTCGTACAACCCAACGGCAAGGTCTTCGAATTGAATCCAAGGCCAACGGTACCGCACTTCTTCCGGCTCGAGTAGTTCGTATGGAATATTGAGTTCGTCCCAAAACGCCTGGGTATCCTCGAGGTACGGAATCATTTCGTCTCGAAGGATTAGGTCACCCGTGTTGTAGAAAAGGCGGGGCAACAGACGGTCGCGGCCCATCTCATCCCACTCGGCCCATTTTTCGATTGCTTGATTGGCCCAGTCGGTCCAGAGTTTTCCATGTCTGCGGTTGCCGTAGGAGGTACGAACACCACGTGTCTCTCCACCGGATGTTTGACGCGAATTGCCGGGTCCGTAGGGATCGATTACCGTGACACTGGCGCCCTGGCGCAGGAGGTTGAGCGCCGTCCACATGCCGAAAGACCCGGCGCCGATCACGGCAATGTCCGGCGCTTGGCTATTGGTTTGCCGGACTGATTTGGCCGTCCGCGTTTTGGCGGAGGTGGGGTCAACGGCAGCGAGTGTCAATGCGGCTCCGGCCGTTGCAACTTTGAGAAATTCGCGTCTATCGACCGTCATGTATCTGTGGAGCTACCCCTTCCAGTCTTGTCGGCGTTTGGGCCCAACGGAACAGAGTCCATTGAGGCTTGTGCAGGTGTTAGATCGATTGGACCTGCCGGGTATTCATTGATTGACAATATATAGGCGATAACCGCCGCGTACGTTTCGGGTGACAGACTTCCCGGTGCGTCTTCCGGCATCGTCTCCGCCATGGTTTTGTACAAATCCCACACTGTTTGACGGCGCCAGTCCCACTCGAACTCCGCGCCTCGAAACTCGCGGGTGTCGTGGCATGCTGAGCACATGGAGGTGAACATCTCACGTCCTCGGGCCGCTTGGGTTTCTGAAAAAAAGCCCGCGACCGCGGCAGGTTCCGGTGGTGGAGCATGGCTCCCGGAACGCGACACGGATGTGCAATGGGACGCCGCGAGGACCGTCATTGCAACCCAAACGATTGTTCTTGTGTGTGGCATCGGGAGGATGGTCGAAGTGGTGATGTCAGAAGCCTGGCAGGGGTTGTGACGGAGTGTTTCCAACACAAACATAATGAAGTACGTCCAGAATCAATGCCCAATCGATGCGCCGACGAAAGTACTGTCAGATCTAACAAATCGGCCGTGCGTACCGTATGTATTAGACAGTTGCGGTTACCCCTCCACCCGCAGAAGAGTCTAAATGTCTAAGCAATCGATGTACGGATTGAGCCCAATCCGAACCCTTCTGGTGCTAGCTGTAATGGGAGTGTTGGCAGGTGCCTGGGTCCTCTCACGTCCGGATGTTTTAGGCCCAGTGGCCGGACGAGATTTGCCGGCCGAAGACACCGCGCGGGTTCGTCTTGGCGAAATCGCACCCGATTTTAGACTCCCGTCGTTCAACGGTGATATTGTTGCGCTCTCAGATTTTCGAGGCGACAAGGAAGTCGTGCTTGTTTTTTACCGTGGTCATTGGTGACCGTGGTGTGCAACGCAACTCGGGAAGTTGCAAGATTTACTCACGGACGAGCAAAAAGAACGGACGGAGATTGTCGCGGTATCCGTCGATCCCCCCGAACAGATTCAGATGATGAAGGATCGTGTGATGGAGGAGTCTCAGGTCACACTGAATTTTACGATCCTGACAGATGAGAATCATCTGGTGATCGACCGTTACGGGTTGTTTAACCCAAACGAATCAAAGCGGCGGCCAGTGCCTCATCCAACGGCGATAGTGATAGACCAAGATGGTGTTGTCCGCTGGAAGTTCACCGAAGTGAATTACAAGATCCGGCCGGAAAACGAAGATATTCTTGCTGCCCTTGTAGAGGTCCAGCAAGACCGTTCCTGATCGACGGCATGTTCTTTCCCCGCGGGCTAGTTAACGGTCGCGGGGCTTCGTATACTCCGGCGGCATGTCCAAAAGCACCCGACGCGTCGTCGTTTTCTCATCTCTCGGACACCTTTACGTCCATCTCTGCACTGCGTTTTTCTTCGTCATCGTATTGGCGTTGGAGGACGTGTGGCAACTGCCATATCATCGGTTGATCGAGCTGTGGACACTGGGCTCGCTCATGGTTGGAGCGGCCGCATTACCTGCCGGAATTTTCGGCGACAGGATTGGCGCGCCGCGTATGATGGTCATTTTCTTTTTGGGCATGGGTGGTTCAGCTATTGCCGCAGGGCTTTCCAAGTCACCGCAGACCCTCATGATTTCGTTAACGGGGATCGGAGTGTTCGGTGCAATTTACCATCCGGTCGGTATCCCGTGGCTGGTGAGGAATAGCGTAGGGAAAAGCGGAAAAGTTCTGGGGTTCAACGGCATCTTCGGATCGCTTGGCGCGGCGGGTGCGGGAATTACTGCCGGTTTTTTGATTGATGTGCTCAGCTGGCGCGCCGCGTTCATTGTGCCTGGCGTCGCGTGCGCGATAACAGGACTCTTTTTCCTCAGGCATGTGGCACGAAACGAAATTCCGGATGTCGTCGCCGTTGCCCAGGTCGATAATCAATCGAACCGCCGCGACATGAAGCGCGTCTTTGGCATTTTACTGGTCACCATGTTTTTGGGCGGCTTGGTTTATCACACCACACAAACAGGTTTGCCGAAGGTCTTTGCTGAAAGGCACGGAGGGCTTGTGGGCACAGGGGCGCTGGGAATCGGATTGTTGGTTGCGGCGGTGTACACCATGGCGGGGATGATACAAATCGTCGGCGGGCATTTGGCCGACCGTTTTCCGCTGAAGAGTGTCTATCTTGGCGCACTTTTTTTGCAAATCCCCACGCTTTGGCTGGCGTCAAGCCTTGGCGGACTTCCACTTGTCATCACGGCAACCATCATGGTGATGGCAAGTGTTGGAATGCTCCCCGCCGAAAACATGCTACTTGCCAAGTACACTCCCACACATCGTCATGGATTGGCGTTCGGGCTCAAGTTTGCGCTAGGGTTTGGCGCGGCTCCGTTGGCGGTTCAACTTGTCGCGTTCGTCAACGCGCGCACGGGCGGTTTTTATTGGGTGTTTGCGTCGTTGGCGGTGATTGCGGCGTTTGCGTTTTTGGTGGCGAGTTTACTGCCAAAGGAGAAACCGTCCGTTGGAGTGACGCCAATGGCCGGAGAGTTAGTCCCGGAGTCCACTCATTAAGCGAAGAAACGAGCCTGCACCATGGCTGGAATCTTGTACGTGACCTTGGCATAAAAAGGTGCCGACCACTCTGCCGCCCATTTGCCCGGCTTCTTTCCCAGTCCAACAATCCCCTTCTTGGGTACTTCTTCTGTCTCGAGGTTTACCAGTTCGGCTCCGCGAGGGGCCTCTCGACGCCAGGCACGTCGCGCGTCCGACTCATCGAATTCCGTAACTGTTACACGGCCGCGTTCGCCCTCTTGGATGATCTCTGCCGGTTTGACGTCAAACGCAAAGTCGGGCACTCGTGCTGTGGCCGCCGTTAGAGCCTCGTCTGCCGTGTCTCCCTGGGCAGTGGCTGATGTTTCCTGAATATCTCGCACAATGTCCGTGCCAATCAACGTATCACCCAAGTCATCTCGGGCGCGTTGTTGGGCGGCGTCGATTGATGTTCCGGTGAATTCGGAAAATTTCAGTTCTCGACGCGGACTTGCCCGCAGGGCCACCGATCCCGTTTCTCGCCAATGCGCCGTATCAGTCGCAGCCGCGTCCAAGTCCAGGTTGCGCCGGCGCGCCGCATCCTGGCAAAGCAGCATCGGTTGTGCGGTAGCCGATTTCGGGTCCCGTCGTCGCTCCGTTACGACCTGGTTGCTTATGAAAAGGAAAAGTGCATCCCTCTCCAAAGGTTCTTTTGGACAGGGGCATTCCTCATCGGCACAGGTGGCTTGGTCGTTGGGGCTCGGAAAGGAAAAATATTGCACGCACGCCTCCATTAAAGAAAACAGATAGTCTCATATCTTGACGGATGACCAGGGAGCCTGGTTTCAACTCTGATTAGGCAAAATAGACGGTATTGTCGGTACGCCAAGGCCGGTAAACACGTGGTTGGCGGGGCAGAAAACTGTTGACGCGAGCGCCATTCTTGTATTGCGTTCCTGCATCACCCGGTTACTTTAACTCCGTGTGGATTCTTTTTTGGCCATACAGCGTGGTCCGGAGTCGGTCCGGGCAAGCCCAAGCGTGGCGGGCGAGAGGTCATG
>JAZDDC010000082.1:0-3116 GCA_036679565.1 Gemmatimonadota bacterium | reverse complement strand
GGGGGTTGCACTTGAGCGGGCGCCGTGACCACTGTGCCTAGAGTGTTCAGTTCGAGTTCCGCATCAAGGAGTCGTGGTCCTTTCCTGCCGAAGCCTCGTTCGGGTCAGCTTGTCGTTCGAGGATCTAGTAGGTAATTCCGAAGCCTCCCTCCGGGTTACAAGGCTCTCGGACACGGGCGGCTAATCATACACGGTGTTGTCACCCGGCGGCATTGGGAATGTCGGGGGCTCGCGGACGATGCCTAATGCCAGGCCTGACTTTTGGCGTCCCTCCTTGCGGATTCCATCGTCGTATTCTGATGTACGGTGGTTCCGGTTGGGCTCGATGAGAGTTTTTCGGAGCCACGCAAATTCTGGCCTAAATAATATATGATTGCCCCATTTCGTATAGCGTACAACACATATGAGATGGAACCCGTAAGTGGGAATGTACAAACCCGTACATTCCGATTGTAACGAAACCTTAATTGACGGCATCTTGACGGATGAAGGCGACATTAGCGTGAAGTGAGGGCGTAAGGAGGCGCCGGAACCAATGCAATCGCCAAATACGACCGAACCGTCTAAACCCAGAGTTGCCCTTTCAATCTCTGATCGCTGGGCACGCGAATCCGCGGCCAAAGCCATTCGGGCGTCCGGCGGTACGCCCATCCGTCTGACATCCATGATGGACATCCCGTCCGTTGCGGATGTCTGTGTCGGCACGGTGTGCGATCTGGCGCCATGGAATGATCGAGCCCTCGAGTTATTTCAGAATACCCGCAGCTCCGCGCCACTCGATCCCATCATTCTCTACGTGCCGGAAGAGAACCTCGAGTTCGCAACAGAACTGAAGACGCTGGACCCGGCAGTGCGATGCTGTGTCCAAGATCCATCCGTAGATGCTCTTGAGCGCCTGCGAGATTCCCTTAACTGGCTGATCGAAAGCGGTGCGTCGAGTTCGCTGATCGAATTGATTCTCGAGGGTCGCGCGCCGGTGAACCCCACGAGTCTTGAATTTCTTCAGTGGGCAGTGCGAGCAATCGGCACGCGGTGTGGGCATCCGGTCACCGACGGTGCAGACGCGCTCGGCATTTCCTCGCGTACCCTGGGACGGCGACTCACCGAGTCGCATTTTCCGCCACCGGTCGAGACGTATAGTTGGGTCAAGCTGCTTGCGGTTGCGTGGCGGGCGGACACCTGCCAGGCAACGCTCGGTCGTGCGGCTAGGATCTTTCATTTGGACTCGGTTCGCCTGTATCAACTAAAACAGCGTTTGCTTGACGAGTCGCAGATTCAGACGGTGCGCTCGAGTGATCGTAAGTTGCCGATCATTCTCGCGGCGTTTCGCGAGCGATGTCGTGCCATCGAGGGGACGAATCTGAGATTGAGCGGTCAGTTGATGTGACGGTCAGTTAAACAATGGTCGGGTGAGCTGGGATCAGGTGCGCTTGCTGAGGCTCGGGCGTTGGCTGGAGATCGGTGTGCGATGCTCCTTGTCTATTGGGAACTTTAGAGGTGATTTTATAGGTAGCTGACGAATCTTTGTGAACGTCAGGCTCGATCCCGTCGGCCATCCGAGGTCATCCCATCGGTCGGGGTCGCAGCCGCCAAACTCACAGTGTTGAGGCCTCTTGACCCATGCCGCTACCGAAAAACCGCACCGTTTTCGCCGTATTTGTACTCCTCTTTCTCATCCCCCCTGCATCGACTGCTCAAGAGTTGTCCGGGCACGACCGTCTGGCACGCGAGATCTACAAAGAGCTGATCGAGATCAATACCACCGAGGCCACCGGCAGCACGACGGAAGCCGCTGAGGCGATGGCCACTCGACTCCGAGCCGCGGGGTTTGCTGACGACGACATGCACATCGCTGGCCCGCATCCGCGCAAAGGCAACCTCGTCGTGCGTCTGCGAGGGTCCGATTCGTCTCAGGAACCGATTCTTTTGCTTGCGCACCTCGACGTTGTGGAAGCGTTACCCGAGGATTGGACCGTTGCGCCGTTTGAATTCCTGGAACGTGGCGACCACTACTATGGCCGTGGCACATCGGACGATAAGGCCATGTCGGCGATCTGGGTCGCGAATTTCATTCGGTACAAACAAGAGGGCTTCGTCCCAAACCGGGACATTATCATGGCGCTGACGGCCGACGAGGAGGGTGGGACGGACAACGGCGTCCAATGGTTGTTGGCGAACCATCGTGACTGGATAGACGCTGCATACACGATAAATGAAGGCGGCGGTGGTGCCATCAAGGATGGGCGTCATCTGTCGAACGCCGTGCAAGCGAGCGAAAAGGTCTACCAGAGTTTCCGGCTGGAGATCACGAATCCTGGCGGCCATAGCTCACTGCCGGTGAAAGACAACGCGATCTACCATCTCTCCCGCGCACTCATTCGGGTTGACGAGCACGATTTCCCGGTCAAGCTGAATGATGTAACAAGAACGTTTTTCGCTCGTACGGCGAACATCGAATCGTCCGACGTCGCGGCCGCGATGCGTGCAATTCTGCAACCAGACCGGGATGACAACGCGGTAAACACACTCGCCGAGTATGCGCATTATGATGCGCGAATGCGTACGACGTGTGTGGCCACGATGCTGGACGGTGGCCACGCCGAAAATGCGTTACCACAACGTGCTTCGGCGGTTGTCAATTGTCGCATCTTGCCTGGCGAGGACCCTGCGCAAGTCTTGCAAACGCTCACGCACGTCGTGGGCGATTCCAGAATAAGTGTTACACCCATGAACGACGCAGACCCGAGTCCACCGTCTCCGCTCACCCCTGAAGTGCTCGGCCCCATCGAGGAGATCACCGAAGCAATGTGGCCCGGTGTTCCGGTGATCCCAACGATGAGTACGGGTGCCACGGATGGTCTCTATCTACGCCAGGCCGGTATTCCGGTTTACGGTGTGTCGGGAATCTTCGGTGACGTGGACGACGTCCGTGCCCACGGACGCGATGAACGTATACTGATCAGATCGTTTCATGAGGGTCTGGAGTTTCTGTACCGATTGGTAAAGGCGCTGTCGTCCCCAATTAGCTGAATTGATGTTTACGGTCATTGTCTTCGCGCTGATCGGTGTCTACAGCGTGATGACCGCGTTGGTGGTCGTAAACATTTTCTACTTGC
>JAZDDC010000081.1:0-5612 GCA_036679565.1 Gemmatimonadota bacterium | reverse complement strand
GCAAGGTCGGGGCGTCGCCGAAGCATCTCTTTGTGGATGGTGACTGAACTCGTCATCGAACTCAGGCCTCCTTCGTATGCCGGTTGGAGGCAAAGAAGGGCAACTACGTCGCATGAATCGGTGTGAAACGGCTGGGCGGCATTAGTTGCGTATTTCCGTGACCGGGGATCGTTCAGATCAGCTTTGATGTCGCATACGTGGCCCAGGAGGTGTCCGTCGCCGTTCTGGGAAATCGGTAAGCCGACATGAAGCCCGATCGCCCAAAATGCAGTTGCTGCCTCCTGAATCGTCCACGTATCTACCGGGAGCCCGCGGATGAGCGCGAAGCCTCTTCCCTCCAAAACGTCATCTCGTATCCGCACGAGTTCCGGAGACAGTGACGTCATACCGCACGCATCGAGCTTGAGTTCTATCAGCGGTCGCCCGCTGGCGCGATAACCTCCAACCAGCGACCTCAACTCGGCTACATGTTGCGACGCAAGAGTGAAAACCCAGTCGTGCTCCTGCTCACAATCTGGACCCCGCCAGTTAGCCGGGTCAGGGGAATGCTCCTTGTGACTCATGACGGTACTCGGGTGAGGAAAAGGGATCGGATTGCTGACGAACCATGGATGGATGTCGTTCAATGAATGAGGTAATTCAAGACGAATATCCTAATAGTCAATATAAGCGCAAATCACCGAGCCGATGCGATGTCGCGAACAACCACGTTGCCCTTTCCAGGAAGTGCAAGTAGACGCGGCGTCCGTCGTCCCCGGATCGGTAAGCGGCGCGAGGGTGCCACCAGAACGACGCCCGCACTGCGTTCAACCTCTTGTGTAGAAACAACGAGGGCGCACCGAGGTGAGCGATGGCGGGGCCAATGGTTGTTGGGGTTTCTCCCCTTTCATTCTCGCGAGAAAGGTTGGTCAAACGGCGCGAAACGAACTACGACGTTCGGACCGGTAGTGGAGGCAGTAACCTGGGATATGACGGCTATCGACATGCGCGGATGGCACGGCTTTGAAACTACTGTGTCGTGCGCTGCGGGCGGCGAACCCTCGGCCGTTTGGGGTTCGGAATCTTACACAGATGATTCGTCGATATGCATGGCTGCAGTGCATGCCGGTCTCATCTCCTTTCAAGATGGCGGGTCCGTGACGATCGAGATAACTCCCGGATTAGATGAATACGGCGGAGGATTACGCCACGGTGTCGAGACGGCAAGTTACGGGAGTTGGGTGGGGAGCTTTCGCTTCGTACAGTAAAACCGGCTTCGGATCGTCAGGCACGGTGTGACTCTCACGGGGGAGAGTATTGGAACCGCTTGTTCTCCGGCATTCGCTGGTCAGGTGAGTGTCTGGGAACCAAGTGGGATACGGAGGCGTTTGACTTGCTAAGTGGCCACACGGCCCAACGGTTGAATTAGACCCAAATGATTTTCGAGCCGGTTGATGAACACGTTGAACCTCACAAGTCACGATATCTGTTGTTGTTCCGACGCTCGATCATGCGCCGTGCGGATGCTGTTCCACGTGTTCTAGTCTGAAACATCTGGAATCATCAAAGCCCGAACGGCGTCGCCGGTCGGGCTTTTTGTTGGTTGTGGATACCGCACCAGATCTTTGAGTCCATTTTGAAAGGTTTTGACGACGTGAGCGAGAAAAAGATTTACGTGATTCACGAAAACGATGAATGGCTGGAGCCCCTGCGTGCAGCTTTCGACGAACAACGGTTATCGTTTGAAGAATGGTTTGCTGCCGATGGGTGGATGTCGCTCGACGAGTCGCCACCTGATGGCGTTTTCTACAACCGAATGAGCGCGTCGTCGCACATCAGGAATCATCGATTCGCGCCGGAGCAGACAGGCATCTTGCTGGAGTGGCTGACAAGTCACGGTCGTCGTGTGGTAAACGGCTCCCGTGCTCTCCAACTCGAGGTCAGTAAGGCTGCCCAATACGCGGCGTTGAATGCGGCCGGTATCGAGACTCCCCGGACGTTGGTAGCCGTCGGCAGGCAGGCCGTTATTGACGCAGCGAAGCGGTTCGGCCCTGAGCCTATTATCCTCAAACCGAACAGGGGCGGGTCCGGCAAGGGGGTCCATCTGTTCGATAAGTTCGACGCCCTCGTGGAATTCGTTGAGTCCGCGGACTACGAGGCTCCCCTTGATGGAGTGTCCCTCGTTCAGGAGTATGTGCAATCTCCGGAACGATTCATAACGCGGGTCGAGGTAATCGGTGGTGAATTGCTGTACGCGGTGCGAGTTGATACAGGTGGCAGTTTTGAGTTGTGCCCCGCAGACCCGTGTGCGATTCCGAGTCCGCCGGGCTCCGATCGAAGCACCGCGCCCAGTTTCACGATTCTGGAACATGTGGATCCGCAACTAGTTCAGCGTTTTCGGAGGTTTTTCACGACAAACGACATCGAGATTGGTGCCGTTGAATTCGTAACAGACGTGAGTGGGCGGGTGTTCGCGTATGACGTCAACACGAACACAAACTACAATCGAGGGGCGGAAGAGCGGGCAGGGAAATATGGAATGCGGGAGGTTGCACGGTTTTTGGAGACGTTGCTGACAGAGGACGGTAGTGGTATTGGGATTCGGCGCTGACAAACAACTCAAACCTCCCATCAACGTCTCACCCTTCTGCGATTCACTTACAAGAGACCTGCTGCAGGCATCCATGCTCCGGGCGGCCAACTCCTCGAAGGATTGAGATTTTCATCCTGGCCCGTGGGTGATGACCACCGCGCTAATGCGTGTTCTCGACTTAATAGCTCTGTGCGCCCCAAGACGATTGGACAAACATCCGGTACGTCCAGACATGGGCCTGGGCGTTCTTACGCATGAGTTTACGCGAACAGAACTGTCACCTTACACGGGAGCAATTCACCATGAAGATCAGAAGCCTGGGCACCCTTGCATTGATCCTCTTCGCAGTCCTCGGCGTGGGCGCGTTCGGGGCGAACACATTAGCCCGCGCGCAAGAGAACGGACGCGTTCTCCGCGCGCAGGATGTCGTGTTTGCCGAAATTGCACCCTTCGTTTCGATGGGTAATGCGTGGGGCGATCGTGAAACCGGAGCACACGGTTCGTTTGGCCTTTTTCCCGGTGGCGCGGAGTCGCCGTGGCACACGCACAGCGGAGCCTATCACGCCGTCGTGCTGAGTGGCACGATGATCAATCCTTTCAACAGCGAACCAGATCCGCCGCAGATGACGGCTGGTTCTTACTGGTATGTTCCGGCTGGCGCTGAGCACCTCACGGCTTGTGTTTCCCAGCAACCGTGCGTGTTTTACTTCCATGCCGACGGCAAGTTCGATTTCGCGCCGACAGAGGACTAGCGTGGCCAATGGATGTCTTGACTGAAGTACTTAGGGCAGTTCGCCTCCGTGGAACGGTGTATTTTCACGCAGAGTTTCGAGCACCCTGGGGAATGAACATCAAGGGCGGCAAGTTTGCCAACTTCCACATCGTTGTCGACGGCGATTGCTGGCTGAGTATTTCAGGACAGGAGTTTCTCCTGGCCAAGGGCGATCTAGTGGTATTTCCGCACGGGGCCGAACACGCAATCGCGCACGCGTCGGACGCGTTAGTCGTTCCGGCCGAACAACTGCTGTCAGGTCGGCCATTGGGAGCCGGAAGCCGTCTCACGTTGGGTGGTGACGGGCCGACTACAAAGCTCATCTGCGGGCATTTTGAGTACGACGCAGAGCCCTTCCGGCATCCTTTGGTCGCGTCCTTACCCAGAAGCATCCACCTTCGTCGAGGTGAGGGACCCAACCCGGATTGGATCGCCACCGCGGTACAGCTCACCGCGCTCGAATCGGAATCCAATCAGGGAGGTTCGTCCGCGGTTGTCGATCGGATGGCTGAAGTTCTACTCATGCAAATCCTTCGCGCACACGCGTGCCAGGTAGGCAGCGAACCAGGATTTCTGGCTGCGCTCACGGACCGTGCGCTCTCTCGAACCTTGCAGTCGATTCACGACGCACCGGAGCAACATTGGAGCCTCGACGAACTCGCCCGGAGAGCCGGTCTGTCCCGTTCGACTTTAGCTGTACGGTTCAAGGAGAATGTCGGCGTCAGCCCAATTCAGTATCTGGCCCGGTGGCGCATGCATAAGGCCAAAGAACTGCTGCAGACCACGCATCAAACCATCGGCGCGATCGCGACCGCCACCGGTTATCAATCCGAATTCGCGTTTGCCAAGGCGTTCAAGCGGATGTGTGGTGTGACACCGGGAACGATGAGATCGCGAGATAAAACGGCCGTTGGCCACGCATGACCGCTGAGAGATCGGCGCGACGGCGCTCCCGTGTAGCGCCCGGCGGATGGAGTCAGCTGATGATCGTCGGTGTTCACCGCAACGTCGTGGCCTCCGTCCAGCGAGCTTGTCGGCCGGCGTGACGTAACCGATCGTGCTGTGCAACCGCACCTGATTGTAGTGCTCCACGAAGGCCGCCACCAGCCGTCATTTCTGTGACAGTTCTTGTGACAGTTTTGGGGACCCATCGATCTAATCGCTTTCCAAAACGTCGAGTTGTGCCGATTCCACGCCGTCGAAGATGGGGATTCCTAAAGCGAGCTTATCGACGGTCACCCACTTTCTGTGTCGCCCACAGGCACGATCCGGCTAATCCAGGAGATCGGTCAAGTCGATGCCAACGGCAAATGAGTTGCCTTCATGAGCCACCGCCCCCAGAATCTTTGCGCCGGTCCCCGTGGGAATCACGTGGACTACGCCGAAGTTGAATGTGTTCACCACGTGTCTCAAGGAAGAGTGAATTCCCGGCGCGACATCGAAGTCCTCGTCTAGGAACACGCCGAGTACGGGAAGAAAACCCGATTCCTTGCTTATCCCGGACGAAATCAACGATGGAGCGCGGTACTTTGGTTTCGATACCGTTACGTCGTAGATCCCGCCGACGTGGATGTCACCTGAGAGGAATATCACGTTACGCGGTGTTCCCGAAGTGCGGTTTTGCAATCTTGCGAAGCCGGCTTTGCGTATGAGATCTTGTTGCTCTGGCCTGCTTCGGTGGTGCGACCACTGATCCCGCGCCTCGTCGATGCTGCCCGTTATTCTCGCCCTGATCTTGGCGAGGTCGCTATCGGTTTCCTCGCTTCGACCGAAATTGAGTAACCCTTCGAAGTCGCCGCGCTTAAAGAGTTCGACGTCATCTTCGCGTTGACCCAGGAGCTTCTGGACTTGCCCCTCCGGATCCATCGAAGCGATAGGCGTGGGGGTCACCAACGCGATCGCTTCGACCTCGTCGGAGATGTTCTCAAAAACCTGATCGACGAACTTCCACTGCTCGGAGCCGAGTACGGGGTATCGCTCTCGGAATATGTCGCGCTCACCGCGGCTGTCGACGACCAAGACGAGGATCCGTCCGCAGCGAAACACAAATGGCATCGCCCGACGTTGTCCGGGTGCAGGAGGTCGGTCGATATAGTTTGGTAACGGGTTTGGTACTAAGGGATCCAGAGCGGGATTTCGGATCGGATTGTGACAACCTTGAAAGTGCCAGTACACGTCGCGCGCGTCTTCGAAATACTCGTTGAAACGCGTGTGGATTTCCTGGCCACGGGGAAAACGCCCTACAAGAGTCGGACTGTCTTGCGCAAA
>JAZDDC010000080.1:0-13544 GCA_036679565.1 Gemmatimonadota bacterium | reverse complement strand
GAGGGGTAATCGATGACGGAACGCACTTCCGGCGCATTGCTTCGATTCCGGCCGCAACGACACGCTCGGACAGCGGAGACATGTACGCGCAGTTGAGATAATGGGTATCACGCGGAATCGTGAAGTGTTCTCGTTGACATTCCATGGACGGAGAGTGGCATTGAGATCGACACGCCGCAAGCACTGGGAAAACTAGGCGCCAGCAGGCCAGAGACATTGTACATTGTGCCCTATCAACCTCACACCGCCTTACAACAAGAGTTATGACAATTTCACGATGGTACATGTGCGCACTACTCCTTGTGGCCCACGCGACAACCATATCGGCGCAAGGATTCCAGTCCGATAAGATTCGCGGCCGATTGCTTTTCGACTTCGGTCCCACGGTTAACCGAATCGAGGGTATTCCACTGTTTGTGGGTGCGGCCATTCAAACAATCGAGGACCGACCGTTTTTCATTGAGGCACGTACCATCGTCCGCGTCGAGGACGGTATTCCCGCAGAGCTGGATCGTGTTGGGTTTCGGGCCCGGCTCGAGAAGGCTCTTGCGGATCACCAAACGTTCAGCGTAGGACTGGCAGGGTGGTCAGAAGTCAGTTGGATCGAAGAACGTGGTCTGTCGAACATCGAATCGTCGCTTGCCACACTGGTGTTCAAGGACGACCGGCGGGACTACTACGAGGGGATGGGCTTTGCAGCTTACGGTCGTGTAAGCCCGGCGGACGCGTCTTACCGTGGAGTCCTGCAATATCAGTTCGAACGCTCCACGCCATTGAGTGTTGGCGCTGTATCGTCCCTGTTGCGCAACGATAGGAGCTGGCCGTTGCAACCGCTCGCCAGCGAAGGCGACCTACATTCGCTGACCGGTCTTTTTGAATTTGACAACAGACCAACGGCCCCGGACGGTCCATTCAGCGGATGGTTCTTGCGTGTCCGAGCCACAAAGGGGATTGGCGGGTCGTTGGCAACAATTCCGGTCACCGATCAAAACAACGTCGTAGTCACGAACATCCCGGATCCTGACAGGGGCCTTGTCACCGGCACGATCGACATTCGTCGTTACAACGCACTTGGGGATCTCTCAATCAATCTTCGTGTGACTGCGGGTGGCTCGCTAAAGGATCGGGCACTCCCGCCACAGTTCCAGTACTCGCTCGGCGGTACGGGCACGGTACCCGGGTACGATCTACATGAACTGGACTGTGGGGCCCGGAGTCAAAATACGCTTGTCATCCCGGTGCGCCCCACGTTAGCCGTGGGATTTTACCGTTATTACGGTTGCGATCGATTCGTGCTTGCCCAAGCCGAGATCATTGGCTATTTCGGTTTCCGGATCGCGACCGGCGAAAACCGTAGCGTATGGGATGGACCGTCTAACCTCCGGGTGGCCTTAGAGCCCCGTTGGGTTTTGTTCACGAACACCGCCCGCGGTTGGACCCTACAGGATCAAACGGTTCCGTTCGCCACGGACACGGATTGGATTCAGGACGTTGGGGCCGGCATCCTGTTCGGAAACGTTGGTGTTTACGGTGCGTACCCACTGACCGGTAACGACAAAAAGATCAAGGCGGCATTTCGACTGCAACGTCGTTTCTGACGAAGCCCTCAATCTTAAACGCGTAAAACCCGATGACTAATGAAGACGATTAATCGCAGAGCCTTTATGGCAGCGTTCTCCGGTGCGGCCGCAGGAGGAACGGCCCTTCCGGCCGCCCTGTGGTCCGACTACCAACAAGAGGGTCGGATTACCAAAGAGATGATCGCGAGCGCCGAAGCAATCGCCGGTCTTGAGTTCACCGACGAAGAACGAGAGCTGATGCTCAACAGCGTCAATCGCAACCTTGGGGCTTACGAACAGCTACGGTCTTTCGACGTCCCAAACAGCGTCCACCCGGCCGTCATGTTCGACCCGGTCCTTCCAGGGCGACATTTTCCCGCTGAACCCCAGCACGTAAACTACGTCCGTCCCCAAAGCGTACGACGCCCCGACGATCTCGAGGAGTTGGCGTTTCGTCCCGTGACCGATTTAGCGGAACTGATTCGCACCCGCAGAGTGTCGTCAGTCGAACTGACGGAGATGTACCTGCGGCGCTTGCGGACACACGGCCCAACGCTCGAATGCGTCATAACATTGACAGATGAGCTGGCAATGCGGCAAGCTCGCCGCGCCGATGCGGAGCTTGCCGTGGGTCGCTATCGTGGCCCGTTACACGGCATCCCCTGGGGCGCGAAAGATCTCCTTGCCGAAGACTCATACCGAACCACGTGGGGCGCCAAACCGTACGAGACACAAATTTTGGATCAGGATGCCACCGTGGTTTCGAGGCTCGAACAAGCTGGCGCGGTCTTGGTCGCAAAGCTCACCCTCGGTGCTCTCGCGCAAGGCGATCGGTGGTATGGCGGTCAGACGAAAAACCCATGGAATCTCGAACAGGGTTCAAGTGGTTCGTCGGCGGGATCGGCATCGGCCACGGTAGCCGGTTTGGTCGGATTTGCCATCGGGAGTGAAACGTTAGGTTCGATTGTTTCACCATCGACGCGTTGTGGTGCCAGTGGTCTGCGGCCAACGTACGGTCGTGTCAGTCGTAGCGGTGCGATGGCGTTGTCATGGTCGATGGACAAATTGGGACCGCTTTGCCGTAGCGCTCAGGACTGTGCGATTGTGCTTCATGCCATCCAAGGGGCCGACGGCAAAGATCCCACCGCGCGCAACGTGGCGTTCGACTATGACGCCCATCGTTCTTTGTCGTCGCTACGGATTGGTTACCTGCGTTCCGCGTTCGAACGGGAGCGGGAGGACACCGAGTCAGCCACGTTTGATAATGAGGTGCTAGATGTCCTCCGTGGTCTCGGTGTGGAACTCGTACCGGTGTCAATTCCGACAAACGACGACGCGCCGATCAACGCGATGAGAATCATCTTGAGCGCGGAGGCCGGCGCGGCATTCGACCAACTCACGCGAAGCGGTCGCGACGACCTCCTTGTTCGCCAGACCGAGAGGGCGTGGCCAACAACATTCCGCGTGGCCCGCACCATTCCAGCCGTGGAGTACTTGCAAGCAAACCGGGTCCGCACCGTTGCCATGGGGATGTTGGAGAGTCAACTCGAAGGGATCGATGCGTTCGTCGCTCCGTCGTTTGGCGGCACGACCCTATTGCTGACCAACCTGACCGGGCACCCGGCCGTAGTGGTTCCCAACGGGTATCGGCAGGATGGCACTCCGACAAGCATCTCGTTCATCGGAGCGTTGTTCGGCGATGCGGAAGCCTTGATGGTGGCAACGGCATACCAGAGAGCTACTGATTTTCACCGCCGCCGACCGCCACTTTTTAGCTAGATTACGAAATCAATAACCGCGAAAGCACGAATCACACATGTTTGAAATCGGATTCTTGAACGTTGCCTGGTGGGCTCCCGTGCTGTACTTCGTGATCGCGGGCCATGTAACGAACGTATCGACGACAATCTTTCTTCATAGAGCGATGACCCATCGCGGCGTTCAACTCCGCGGGTTGGTCTCGTTTCCAATGCGTTTGTGGCTCTGGTTGTCCACCGGTATCGTGACAAAAGGGTGGGTTGCATGTCATCGGCGTCATCATGCGTTTGCGGACCGCGAAGGGGATCCACATAGTCCGGTTCTCGAAGGCCTCGCCCCAATCTTGTTTGGCGGCTGGTTGTACTACCATAAAGCGGCAAACGATCCTGAGATCGTGGATAAGTATGGAAAGGATACACCTGACGATTGGTGGGAACGCAACGTGTTCACACGGTTTAGCTACTCGGGATTGATTCTTATTCTTGCACTCAACATCGTCATGTTCGGTGCGGCTTGGGGGATTGGTATTTGGGTGGCGCAAATAGTCTGGATGCCCGTTCTGGGTGGAGTCGTCAACGGCATCGGACACGCGTGGGGATACAAGAACTACGAAAACAAAGACAGTAGCAAGAACTTTTTCCCGTTTGGTCTCATATTCGGTGGCGAAGAGTTGCACAACAACCATCACGCAGACCCTCGCTCGGCAAAATTTCGCCGTCGCTGGTTCGAGCTTGATGTTGGCTGGATCTACATAACACTCCTGTCTCGACTTGGGTTGGCGGAAATTACCTACGCGGCGAAATGACCCCACACAACGTCATAGGTTGATAGGTCCGTCGCCATCGCCGCGGTTAATGTGCGACAAACCCAACGTCGTTTCAAGAGGTTCCAACAACTGCGCCAGTGTCTTTGAGGCTGTGAAGATGAAATTTGATGGCCCCTTCAGATAACCCAAACGTGCCAGGCCACCACACCACGCGTCGTGCGACTGATTTGAGATAATTAAGTCAACACCAGCGTCGGTCAAGAAACGATCCGCAGCGCAAACAACGGCGGAAGCATCCCCAATCGATGCAAAACAATCGGCGATCGAACCAAGCCGCATAGCCCCAAACTGTTTATGGTTCGTCATCTGCGTGTCGAGAACAACTGCCCATCCAATAACACGACCGTCGCGGGAGACCTTGAGCCGTTGGTACCTATCGCTGCTCGTTGGATAAAGGACGTTGAGCACGCCACTGTCACGAACCGCCACGAAGCGATAGCCGGCCTTGCCATCCTCCCAGATCTCATCCGCCCACGAATCGAAGTTTGGCACGACCTCTACAACAAGGCCTCGCATTTTCGGTGTACGGCGACGTTTAGCCATTGCCAGCGCCTTGACTCCCAACCAACCCGCGCCGGAAAATGCCAAGGTATCGAGAAGAATGCGACGGGCCGGCGTGGTCCGCTGGTGCGTAAGGTTGCGCAGGAACTTTGTCATGTGCAACACGCGGAAAAAAAGTGGCACCGGGATCAACGACCAGCCGACACCCTTCATCACCCGCGCAGACGGCGCCTCCATGCTTCCCAACCCGAGGTCAAACAAAAAACGTTTGCGTTTCTGAGCGTCCAAGATCATCGATACACCGAGCATCCCGAATCGTCTATCGACGATGCCTTCAGAAACCGGTAATGAGTAGTTCGCGATGGAGATCACTTCATCGATGATGAGGAAATCTTGGTGCTTCAAGACGTACGCTCCGTGTACAGCGCCATCGTCATCCACCGCCACAAAGTCTTCGATATAAAGAGAAGGGTGGGTTTCCATGGCCGCCCGAAGCGACGTTTCCGGGTACTGCCATTCAGAACCGCCGGCGGCGAGACGCATGTTAAATGCGCGCACAGCAGACTCATGTTCCGCCGTGAACGGTAGAAATTTTGTCGGCATGTTGTAGAGTTTAAGCTCCTTAGGAGTCTTAGCTAGACGTGCTACTTTCCACGAAATAGTCGAGCAGTTGGCCCATCACGGCAAGCTGACTCAAATCCGTGTCGGCCAAGTCGAACTCTCGCCCGGTTTGTTCCGAAAGGAAAAGGAGGAGTTCGAGGAATCCAATCGAGTCAATCTGACCGGTTTCAAACAAGTTTTGGCTGTCGTCCAGTTGGGACAACTTTCCATTTCCATTGCTTCGTTCGGACAGAAATCCCAACACCGCCGAACGAAGTTCATCCTTAGTTGTTAACGGCACTCGTCAACTCCTCCACATGTTGCTTGATCTGGTTGCGATCGGTCTTCCCGTTGGAATTCAACGGCATTTTTTCAAGCCGAAAGATCCGTTTGGGAACCATGTAGTCCGGAAGATCGCGCTTACAACCACGGAGGATCTCCTCATCCGATATCGCTGAACCTGAGATACATGCGACAACACCAGAAGCGTTCCCACCGGTCACCGGCCACGGGACCGCGACGGCGAAATCCGTCTGGGCGTAAGTTCGCAACTGAGCCTCGATCTCGCCAAGTTCAACTCGATAACCTAAGATCTTCACCTGGTTATCGACACGACCTGAAAAAACGAAATCACCATTCCCATTTTGCCGAACCAGGTCGCCGGTGCGATACCAGCGATTGTCGTCACCGTCCGTCCACGGCATTGCAACGAACCGCTCTTCAGTCAAATCCGTCCGTTGCCAATAGCCGAGCGCCGTCTGAGGCCCGCGTACGCAGAGTTCACCCAATTTTCCCTCGGGAACGCGCTCCAACTTGGAGTCCACAAGACACGCATTCAACATTGGATACGGTTTCCCAATCGGAACCAAACCGTTTTCGGATTCTTCCGGCGACGTTTGGGAATCCCAGCGATATCCCGTACACGCCACGGTCAGCTCCGTCGGACCATACAGATTATCGACAACCGAATTCGGTGCAGCCGCTTGCCAACTCGCCGCCAACGATGCCGGCAACGGCTCGCCGCAAAACGCACTCACCCGCAACGAGGGAAAGTTATTGGGTTTTAACATTTTGAGCTGATTCATGAAACCGGCCACGGCTGGAACGGAGAACCACACCGTCAAGGCATTGCGGCGCACGAACCCTGCTGGCGCCATACGATCCTTTACCGGCACAACATAAAGCGCCGCACCCGCCGCCCAACATACAAACGTGTCAAACAACGACAGGTCGAAAGTCAGATCGAACATCTGGGAAAAACGATCTTCCGTTTGAAAGTCGTACCACGCACACATTGCGTCGAGGTAACTGAGGATGTTGAGATGCGAGATCATCACACCCTTCGGTTTGCCCGTACTGCCCGACGTGAACATCAGATATGCGATATCCGTTGGATCTGCGTCCGGAAAACTGGCGCTCGATGTGTGGAGTTCATCCGAGCCAACAAATCGATGTTGTGGATGATTCGCCCGCCATTCACCGAGTTCTTCAGCGACAGCGTCAGGCAAAATCAACGTTAACGTCCGATCAACGTGCTGAAGCACTTCAGCTAACTTCCCGCTGGCATTGTGATCGACAATCAACGTCGAAACGCCTGATGCATTCAGCATGAAGGCGCTCCGGGCAGCGGGGAAAGACGGGTTCAACGGTACATAACCGGACCCGGTGAGGAGTACCCCGAGTATTCCTTCGAAGGCGGTGGCACTCGCGGCCGCGAACACACCGATGAGCGCTGGTTGCCCCGGGGGACATGCCGGCAACACCGCCGCAACTTTCCGCGCCGACTGTAACAACTCCGAATAGCTCGACTCCGTTCCCTCAACGACAAGGGCCGGCTTATCAGGATATTGCTGGGCGGACCGTACGAAAACATCGACCAACGTCGTCGGATGTTCTGATTCCATTAAGCACCACCGCCCCCCTTAACTATATGTGGAGACGTCCCTAAAAAATGATCTGGGTTACTTGATAGCACCCACGGGTTCAAAAACGCTGGGGCCGACAGCCAACTCAGATTGGCCGGTATCTGGGCTGTGCAAGTTGTAGACTATTGCAAGAGGGACGAAAAAAACGGAGGAACTGGCCACGTTTTGCCGGCGGCCGCACTTTTCATCCGGTGCCGTTTGTTCGTGACCTCAACATGATGCAACGGGCCCACAAACGATGCGTGAGTGCAACACAACCTCCGAGAGAGCCTTACCGACCAATTTCATCAGCGTACGCGTCATGTAACTGTTCCAAATAGCGATCGAACAGCCCGGAAAGGATGCCGTGCTCTTCTTGAACGGCCATGCGATAGTCATCGTCCACTAAAAAGTGATAAAGCACCGTGGCCATGATCTTTGCGTCCAAGAGAAATGCGGTGTGGCCCACCTCCCGCATGGAATCCTCAAAACGTGGGTACGAATGACTGGGCGCCGAGGAACTGAAAACGCTCACACCCACCCCCGGAATGTCCCGGGAGACGAATCCAGTTTCTTCGTAGCCGGCCGGGCGTTGCGGTTCCGGTATGATATTCGTAGCCCCGAATGCCTTCGCGTACGCGAACGTGAGTTCTTCGAGCATGCCGGTGGTGATGCCGTCACGGAGTCGTCCGTATGTGTCTATCTCGACCTCCGTCCCGGTGGCCAACGCGGCACCACGTGCGGCGTCTGCAATCATCTCGGCCATGTGTTCGAGATAGACTTCGTCCGGGTAGCGAATGTAGTAGTCCACCACCGCCCGATCCGGTACGACATTCGGTGCTACGCCACCCTCGGGAATAACACCCTGAATTGAAGCTTCCGGCCGAAAGGTAGGACGTAAACCGTCCACCGAGTTGTAAAACCGCACCGCGGCGGTGAGTGCGTTTCTCCCGAACCACGACGCGCGCTGGTGTGACGCCCGACCGGTAAAGATGAATCGAACTTCATTGATGTTGAGACAGCAGATTCCAAAACCAGCCCTGCCCCGGGCCGTTTCATTCGAGCCGTGACTCCGCACCAGGACGTCCGCACCTTCGAAGACACCCGCCTGCCACAAGGTCTCTTTGGAGGGAGGGCCGATTTCCTCTGCCGGTGTTCCATACACAAGCACGCGCCCGGGTCTGTTTTCCCTCGCCATGTACTCGGCGATCGCGACAGCGGCCGCGTAACCAACAGGTGTTTGCGCGTTGTGTTGGCAACCATGGAACACTTCCGTTGTACTACGAAGCGCGTCGTACTCGACAATCACGCCGAGGGAAGGACCATCCGTTCCGGCTGGCGAGTTCCATGTGCCAACAAATGCCGTCGGAAGACCCGCCTGGCCGCGCTCAATCGAAAAACCGAATGCCTCGAGCACGGCGGTGACGGTATCGACGGTTTTGAACTCCTCAAAACCGACTTCCGGATTCAGACCAATGTAGTCGCTGAGATCCTGCATTTGATTGAGCCACAGGTCCTCGACACGATTGACGATTGCGTCTCGATCCGGATCGTCACGCCCGGCCAGACGATTCGCTACGTCGGTGGGCGCCAACCGTTCTTGCAAGGCGTCAATCTCGACGAGGATGTCAGCAGCCGCCGCACGCTCGGTGGGAGTCGTTTGTGCGAACAGACCGGTTGTGGCCGCGCCTAACAAGAGAATGGCAAGTAACATTGTTTTCATTAGTTGGTGACTCCGGTGGTTTTACGATGTGCTATTGCCTAAGGCGTAATAATCGCCTTCGTCACTCGCATCGATTCTACATCTGCAAGCGCCTTCCCCGCATCTTCCAGCCGGTACCGCCCGCCAATAGTCCGAGAGAACGGGAGTCGATCTCGATGCTTGGCAAAGACGCGAAGTGCGCGCACCACATGGGAAAAATCTGTTCCCCAGCGGCCGCGAATGTCGATATGCTTACGATTGATGTCAACATGGGGGTTGATGGTCGCCGGGCCGGCGTCGGTATAATGGCCTGCGATCACATACACACCCCCGTCTCGTACGATACGAAGCCCTTCTTCAACCGCCCGCGGATTCCCACTGGCCTCGATGACGACATCAGCACCGCGACCACCTGTCGCATCGAGAATCATTGCACGACGTTCATCGGGAGTGGTTTTCTTCAGCGACAGCGTCGTGTCACCACCGAGCGGTGCACACAAGGCAAGCCGCGTGTCCGGATCACCGATGGTGATGACCTGTGTTGCACCACGCAGTGCGGCAAACGCCGTGGCCGACAGACCAACCGGTCCCGCACCCTGTACAACCACCGTGTCGCCCATGGCGATATCGCCGCGTTCAACCGCGCCAAATCCCGTGAACAAGCCACATCCGCCTCCGATGACATCATCGGATGACAACGATTCCGGGAGCTTGAGCATCAACACACCCGGTTTCATGTAAATCCGTTCCGACCACCCCCCCAACGGACCGTCGTTGGACGAATACGTTATCCCGTACACCTTTCGTTTCGGGCAGCGGTTTGGCTGGTTACTGACCAAACAAAACCAACACTCGTGACACACCTCGTGTACGTCGTAAAATGTCATCAGGTCGCCGGGGATAAAGGGCGTCCCGACAGCATCTTTGCCATCGCCGTGAGTTTCAAGGATACGACCGACGCTGACATGTCCCGGGATGATGGGGTACGGTACACCAGCCAACCGACCGTGGAAGAGGTGTACGTCCGTCCCGCACACTTCGCTTGCCACGGTTTCTAGAAGTGTGGAGCCGGGCTCCATGTGGGGCTTGGGTAGCTGGACGATTTCGATGGGCTTCCCGGGTGCGGGCATTATGGCGGCGCGGAACATATGATAGAAGCTACCAGCTGCCAGCTGCCGGCTGCCAGCTCTCTCACCCGTCGCACCGGGGCTTCTCGCGCACCGTGGGTAGCGGGCAGCGGGCAGCATGGCGACCTTGCATCCGCACCTGACCACCTCGCCAAAGGCAATTCACAACCGTCGTCACCATCCACGAACTCCATGTATCGCCGCAACTTTCTCGCTCAAACCTCCGCTGTCGTTTTCGGCGCGTTCACCACGCAACGGCCCCGTCCCGCGGAGTACCTCATTCGGGGCGGCCTGGTATATGATGGAACGGGTGCGGCCCCCATCCAGCGAGACGTCGCAATCGTCGGGGACCGAATTTCTGCCATCGGAAGCCGGATCAATACCGGATCCGCCACAGTCGTGGATGCGCGGGGATTAGCAATCGCGCCGGGATTCATCGACATCCATTCACATACCGATCTGGTGTTGTTCGTCAACAAGCGGGCGGAAAGCAAAATTCGTCAAGGTGTGACCACCGAAGTGGTTGGCCAGGACGGCAGTTCGATCGGTCCGTGGGCGGACGACAGATTCAACACCACCCGCGATTCGTACGCGGAAAGATTTGACGTGGAAATTGACTTCCGTGACCTGGCGGGTTTCTTCGCGCGGTTGTCGCGGGAGCCGGCGTCCGTAAACGTCGCAAGCATGGTTGGCGCCGGTACCGTCCGGGAGCACGTGATCGGCAATGACGACCGACCCGCGACCGCCAACGAATTGACGCAGATGGTAACGCTGGTCAGAGAAGCCCTAGCTGCTGGCGCCTGCGGATTGTCGAGTGGCTTGGAGTACGTGCCCGGAGCATTTGCGGACCTGAGGGAACTCGTGGAGTTGGCCAGACCGCTGGCAGCCCTTGGTCTTCCTTACGCCACCCACATGCGCAACGAAGACGACGAGCTTTTTGCCGCGATAGAGGAGGCGTTAAACGTTGGGCGTCTTGCGAACGTGCCGGTTCAGATCTCCCATCTCAAAGCACAGGGCAGACGGAACTGGTGGAAGGCCCAACCCGCGCTTGACATGCTCGACCGTGCTCGAGCTTCCGGCATCGACGTGACATTCGATCGTTATCCGTATATCGCGTACAGCACCGGGCTGGGGTCGCTGTTTCCGGTGTGGGCCCGCGATGGCGGCACCGATGCTTTTCTGGCGCGGTTGGAAACGCCGGACACGGCGCGACGCATCGAACGCGACGTTCGTGACAAGATCGCCAAACTGGGATCTTGGGATGCAGTGCAAATCACGTCCACGGGATCGGACACGCTGCGATGGGCCACCGGTGGGAAGCTCGGAGCACTGGCGTCTGAACGGGGCATGGAACCGTACGCACTGCTGCTGCAGCTCACGATCGGCGATCGGAACAATGCCGGTATGGTTGGATTCGGAATGAGCGAAGACAACACGGAACAGATACTCGCTCACCCGCTTGCCATGGTTTGCTCAGACGCAGGCGCGCGAGCACCGTATGGCCCGTTGGGCGAGGGGTCGCCACACCCGCGAGCGTATGGGTCCTTCCCCCGTCTGTTGGGACACTACAGTCGCGACCGCGGGATACTCACACTCGAACAGGCCATTCATAAGATCACCGACGCGCCGGCGCGGCGGTTACAATTGGCGGCACGGGGTAGAATTACACCCGGATTCTTTGCCGACATCGTCGCATTCGATCCAGCGACCGTGCAAGACAATGCAACGTTCACACATCCACACGCGTATCCGGACGGCATACCACACGTATTTGTCAACGGTGTTCCCGTCGTGACGGATGGGGAACACACCGGTGGAACACCGGGTAGGGTTGCGCGCCCGACTACTCCGCAACGATAAATCGAGGGCTACCGTACACATGCCGACATTCATCGAATCCCCCACCACAGTACCAGCCGTCGGGAGCACACCAAAACTCATTGACGAATATGTAGGCCGCGTCAACAGTAAGACCGACGAGATCTCTGTGGCTCACATGCGAAGCCCAAAGGGATGGAAGGAGCCGGGGCAAAGCCCGTGCATCGAGACGAGCAACGATGAGAGACCGGAATCACTAGCAACAGCGCCACGGAACCGCTGAATCCTCGGAAAAAGAGGGTTTGTCTCCTTGGCTTAATTCAAACCAACTTCAATCGTCCTCTTCCGTGGATTCAGCGGGTTCCGTGGCGCTGTTGTGATCAACAAGAATTTCGGTTGCTAACGCTTGTAGACCACACCGCCCTTCATCACAAAACGCACATCTTCCATAACACCAATATCGGTTAGCGGGTTACCAGACACCGCAACGATATCGGCCGTCATCCCCGGTGCAATACGACCGCGGTCTTCCACACCTAACACATCGGCGGCAACCACCGTCGCGGAGCGGATGACATCGATAGATGACATGCCACGTTCCACCAACACGGCAAACTCTTTTCCATTGTCTCCATGGGGGTATACGCCGGCGTCAGTACCGAACGCAATCTTGACACCGGAACGGGCCGCGCGCCGGACACTCTCCACCGCAAGCGGCAGAATCGTCTCCGCCTTGCGGCGAATGGGGAGTGGTAGCGAATTCATATCGATGGCACCAACCAGATATGTGGTGGGCACGAGATAAGTGCCATGTTCGATCATCAAGGCGATGGCTTCCTCGTCGAGAATCGAACCGTGTTCGATGGTTTTGACCCCGGCTCGTATGGCCGCCTTGATTCCATCTGATCCATGCGCGTGTGCGGCGACGTGCATGCCGTGTCGATCTGCCTCCTCCACAACCGCACGTATCTCGTCGAACGACATCTGCTGCGCTCCGACCGAACCCTCAAAAGAAAGAACACCGGCCGTCGCGCAAATCTTGATGAAACGTGCCCCATGTTTGATTTGGTATCGAGCTGCTTGCAACAACCCGTTGGGACCGTCAGCCACACCATTGCGATAGTCGGGTTCGCGCACACCCGGCGCATACCCGGTCACGTCACAGTGCCCGCCCGTTATGCCGAGCGAATTCGCACCGGAGTAGATGTGTGGACCATCGATGTCACCGCGTTGGATAGCCCGTTCCAGCGCGACCCCG
The DNA here is from genome assembly GCA_036679565.1 of Gemmatimonadota bacterium. Taxonomy (GTDB): domain Bacteria; phylum Gemmatimonadota; class Gemmatimonadetes; order Gemmatimonadales; family GWC2-71-9; genus JAZDDC01. The sequence goes on along the minus strand of JAZDDC010000080.1, from coordinate 491 downwards.
GGAAACCCACTCATATCGCGTACCGTCGTGAACCCAGCCATCAACGTCACACGCGCGTTGGCCGCCGCCCTGAGGGCTTGGTCGGCTTCGGTTTCCGTAACCACTCGGTTGACCCAATCGCCTTCGAGATCACCGGACAAATGCGTGTGCAGGTCGATCAAACCCGGCAACAGGGTCACATCACCTAAATCGATGAGATCGGCACCGCGAGGCACCCGCCCACCGACCGCCTCGATTCGCCCATCTCGCACGATGACGACGGGATTGTTCACCAATACACCGGTTTCGACATCGAGCATCCGAGCCGCTCGGATAACTGTCGTTTGCGCGCTTACAGGCGTACCCAGCGCCATTAACATCGCGCTCAAAAATGCACACTGCGTCCAACGGATTTTCATAAAGGCCTCTGGTGGCAGAACGGGGATAATATAAGACGGGAGGGCGGCCGGACGGTAAGGCGGTAAGGCGGTAAGGCGGTAAGGCGGCCGGAC
>JAZDDC010000008.1:0-11597 GCA_036679565.1 Gemmatimonadota bacterium | reverse complement strand
GTGGATTTTGTGGATTTTGTGGATTTTGTGGCAGCTGTTTTGTGGGGTGGGGTGCGGGTTGTTTCCGTGGGGTCAGTGGCCGACGAAAGAACGTGGGCACAGCACGGCAGCTACGCGCCGATTGTTCGTTCGATCACGGGGGCCTTGAAGGCGCCCTCCAGGCCGGCATGAAGATCACGGGACAGCTCCGACTCGCTCGATTGCACAAAGCGAATGGCGCTATGCTTGATGACATCACGATTTGCGCCGGCCATGGCTAGGATCTTCGCGTGCGCCGCCGGCTCAGCGGTGTACCACGTGGGTCGACACTCACGCACCCATTCAAAGAATTCGAACGCGCAATCGAAGTTTGGCGGGCACACAACCGTACCGCCAGCAACCAAGGTCGCAATGACATCCCCGATGGATCCGTGTCGTTTCCAAAGAGGAGTGAGGTTGAGACACCGATCCCGTTCAGTGAGTTCCCGTTCGAGGACCACCTCTCGCGCCGACATATCGAGTTCATGATGAGTAAGGGCAATAACGGCGAAGTCCTCTCCGGCGTCACTCGTGGGCAGCATGAACGCGTCGTCGTCCGCTTGAGCTGGCAGCGGCACGGCGCCAATATTCGTCGTGGCCGTAACGGGATAAAGACGGCCCGCTACCGTCGGGTCGGATGCGACCTCAATCACGGCCGTACCCAATGCGTACGCCGTATCCCGCACGGCGGAAGCCAAACTCCCCGCCACTAGGACGGCCTTTGGGTCGGTGCTTGCAAACGCATTTTCTACAAATTGGGTGGAACACAGCGGATCCAGGGGCACAGCCGTCGCGTACGCGGCAACTCCTAAACAAGCCGTCACAACCTCCGGACCGTGTGGAAGACCGATGATAACTGAGTCGTTCCGACCGATACCCAATCCGTGCAATGCACGCCCAACCCCGCGGATCTGGCTCACCAACTCGACGTAGGTGAGCGGCGATCGGCCAGGCGCGGCGAGTGCTACCGAGTCAGCCGCACGCTCTGCCTGATGCCCGATAAGTTCATATATCGCTTGGGTTTTCATATGCCCTACAGTCCCTCCGCGACTGAAAGGCAAATTTTGTACCCGATCGCGATCTATGAAGATTTCGCTAAAAACATGTCACGCACCTAATGTTCGGGCGAGCGACTCGTCCCGTACCGGACCGACTCCTTTTATGTGGATTAGGTGGCGTTCTGTGGATCAACAATTCCACACCGTGTGGAAAAACTCCATAAACGTCTGTGAATCAGCTGTTTAGCGGTCAACATACCGCGCAGGTCGGTAGGTGTAACCCAAATAAACGACGGCGCTTGCGTCTCTTCGGCACAACGGCAAAATTGCATCAGCTACTTGAGAAACGAACCAGGGATTCGCTGTCCTTGGCTACGACTCAAGCAGAGGCCAGGGGGGAATTGCGGGGAGAGTGCCTTTTTCCAAAGGGCAAGGCGCTCCGAGATCCGCGTGGCTACCCCACCCTGCGCCGGTTTCGGGTTCGTTAACTCGAGACCCACGCCGATACGACGCGCCGGCGTGCGAGGTGGGTGACCGACCTCACGAATTGGTCAGACCCAAAGTGTCTGCAACGGCGAACCACTGGGTAGGGCCTTACACAGTGGGAATGGAAGCCGGAGCTCTTGTTGGCCCTACCAGCCCGACGGGGCAGGCGGCGGCAGGAAGAAGAACAGCTGGGGTAAACCCACTGACTCCGGGTAGCCAGTGTACGACCGGTCGACGATGCCCTTGGGTATTGTCGGCCGGTCTTTTTTTGGGCGGAAGGCGGAAGGCAGTGTGGCGGAAGCCGGTAGGGCGGTAGGGCGGAAGCCGGTAGGGCGGTAGGGCGGGCGGCGGGTACTAGTACCAACCAGTGTAGACGGTTGTACCTGTCGGTGCGTTCGGTCTCCCAGATAATGCGTTCCGGCAACGGATCCCGAACCTTTGCCATGATGAAACGCTCAATCTCCGCAGCTTCTTCGGGCCACCGTCCGAGACACCAAACAAGTAGACACGGTTGTCATCAATGTTATACACGGCCTTGAGTTCACCACCGGCCCCCGGAATCCCACTCGGGTCTCTGCACACCGCCGTGTAGGTACACCCGGACCGGGTACGATTTTGCAGGGTCGTAACCGGTCGGAACGATCACGACGAACCGATGCACGGTGTCATCGGCGTTCCGCCTCACCAACTCCTGTCGCCCCTTCGGCACATCTGTGGTGTAGCGATCTACCGTCCGCATAGTTCATAAAGATCATCGAACCCGATACTCAGATCACGGATGCGCTTTTTTGCGTTGAAAAGTTCATCACCTGTTGCACGCCAAAACCGAACGACTGCATCGTCCGCGTCCTGTGCACGGAGGATCTCAACATGGCCAAGACCACCAGAATCAGAATTGCGCTGCAAATTGCAACGCGTGTAAATGATTTGTATCCCCGATGCATCATCCAGTCTCCTGAGCCAGCGGTTTCCACCACTGCACGTTTAACGCATCGAAGCCCCTTCTAGCGGCCGCCATAGTACGAGAGCTAGCATTACGCTCATGATCAGGCAACTGCAAACCTCAGCGCTTTTTTTCTACGGTATCGCGACGGCAACAGCCTGTGCGCAAGATGATGCGCGTGAAGGCGACGTCACGGTTGAATACATTGCACACGCGTCTTTCCGCATTCAATCTGACGACGGTACGACGGTCTTGATTGACCCTTTCGCCAGCAGCGTGTGGATTGGATATGACTTCCCATCCACCGCGACGGCGAACATCGACGCAGTACTCATCACACATCCACACTACGATCACGACGGTGGGAGGTATCGTGAGTTACCGGTGCCTTGGGAAGATGGCATGCGGATTCTCGATTCGTCCGGCACCTTCACAGTAAACGAGATATCCGCGATCGGAGTCAAAGGAAAACATGCGGATCCCTACGGCATGGAGTTCGGTCAGCTCAATACGATATGGTTATTGCGTATCGACGAGTTGCGCATAGCACACATCGGCGACAACGGTCCACTTACACAACAAAACATCGACCAGTTCGGCAGAGTGGATGTACTCATGATGCCGATCGATGCAGAGTATCACATACTCTCGGAGGTGGAGATCCAGGATATTCTGATGGCCGTCAAGCCAAGTTTCCTGATTCCGATGCACTATCGCCATCCCGATCTGGAGGACGATGGTAAACCCGAAGGCCTGGGCCCAATCGAACCATGGGTGGCGGATAAGGCTGACGTCGTCCGCCTCGATTCGAATTCGTGGACTGTGAATGTCCGAGATTTACCCGACGAACCGCAGATCATAGTGTTCCAACACGCGACGAATGTCTCTGGCCAGTGAAAGACACCTCGTTCTTGACGATGAGTTCCATCGTTACTAATTTTGTGCACTCAACACTGCGGAACAGGCTATTTCTTTTGATGACCACAATGAACCACACAAAACTCAGCGCGAACCCGCAACGTCGGCTGGTCCGCGTTACGCAAGCGTATCTGCCAATTACGGCGGGATACCTCGCGTCCACCGCGGTTGATCCCGCTGGAGTATTGACACCCTAGAAGTCTATAAAGCCGAGCGGTTTGGCAAAGGGCCTTCTGGGTGTACATGACCCGGAAGGCCCTTTGTTTTTTTTACATGAGGATTCAACATGTCGGCTGATCATACACTACTCGATAGACAAATCATCGAGCGCTACACGGACCAACCGTCCGTGTTGCCACTGGAGGTGCGTCGCTTCATCGAAGACTCATGGGGCGGGAAACCCGTGCAGTTGTATGCCTGCGCTGACCTCGACGAATCGATGGCGCTCACCGAGCAATGGGTCGCACTCGGGCCTCAACACGTAGGTGTCGCACACAAAGTGGCCAACTCCGGTTGGAGTGTTCGTACGTTTCCGCGATCCAAGGTGAGCGACGTACATGAAACACCCGGCTTGAGCTGTACCGTCGTCACGATTTACGGAGATGAGGAACAACCATCGCTGGCGACGTTGCGATATACGCAGCGACAGCGCCGAGCCATGGAAACAGTACTGTTCGTACTGCGAGAGCATCGTGAAACGCCGTCCACGTTTCGAGACGCTGGGTCGGCTGACGCCGAATACGCGCGGACCGTGGCCGGCCCCATCAAAGATGCGCAAGCGCTAGTAGCCGCCAATGATGTCGCGGTACTACGTCGATTGCTTGGCTATCTGGCGCCATACAAGTGGCGTGTCATCACTGGCATGCTCGCGGCGGCATTCGTCACCATGCTAAGCCTCGTGCCGCCATACCTCGCTGGATACTTGATCGATAGCGTGATCCGGCCCGCACAGGACGGCACAACAGGCGTCGATGCGTTACTTGCGATGGCGTGGATGGCGGTTGGTGCCATGGCACTGGTCGTCGTGTTTCGCCAGCTCGCAGGCTGGGTGCGACTGCGCTTGATGTCTGTGCTGGGAGAGTTTGTGGCGCGGGATCTTCGAACACAGCTGTACGAACATTTGCAACGGTTGAGTTTGAGCTTTTATTCGCGCAAGAAAACGGGAAGTCTGATCACACGTGTGAGTTCCGATACGGACCGATTGTGGGAGTTTCTGGCGCTGGGCGTAGTGGACGTTTCATTGGCTGGGGTCATGTTGGTCGGTCTTGGCTCGGTCCTCATCGCACTGGACTGGCGCCTCGGTCTGATCATGACGTTGCCGGTACCCCTGCTCTGTCTGTTGATCATGGCACATGGACGCAGGATGGCCCGTTTGTTCACACGCGCGTGGAGAAAGTGGTCACGTCTGAACGACGTCTTGTCAGACACGATTCCCGGAATGCGTGTCGTCAAGGCATTCAACCAGGAAGAGCGCGAAAAAGAACGGTTCGACGAACGAAATGTAGATGCAATGCGCGACTTCAATCGCATCCACCGGACGTGGACGACATTTTGGCCAGGTCTGATGTTCGCCATCCACGGTTTGACCGTGGTTGTTTGGGCGTTTGCAATACCGCGTCTCATAGGCTCCGACACGCAAGCACCCGTCCTCTCGGCCGGAACGTTTGTGTCGTTCTTGCTTTACATGACGATGTTCGTGGCACCGATCGAAGTTGTGGGGCAGATGGCAAGGGTGTTGAATCGCGCGACGACGTCAGCACATCGCATTTTTGAGGTGCTTGACACAGAACCAGAAATCGTTGACACGGAAACACCAATTCGACTGGAGCCGGTACAGGGACGCGTGGAGTTCGACAACGTCACGTTCAGTTACGACGGTGTCAGAAATGTGATTCGAGGTGTGAGTTTCGAGATCGAACCGGGTGAGATGATTGGGTTGGTGGGACCTTCGGGAGGAGGCAAGACCACTATCGCCAGTTTGATCGCGCGATTCTACGATCCACAAGGCGGAGGTATTCGTGTCGATGGAGTGGATTTACGGCAACTGGATACCGGACACTACCGCAGACAAGTGGGCATGGTGTTGCAGGACCCGCACCTGTTTCATGGGACCATCCTGGAGAACATCCGGTATGGCGTTCCGGACGCGGAGGTCAACCGCGTTATCGACGCCGCGCGCGCTGCGAACGCACATGACTTCGTTTGTCGTCTCGCACACGGATACGACACGATGGTTGGGGAACGCGGGCAGAATCTTTCGGGCGGCGAGCGTCAGCGCATTTCCATCGCGCGCGCGATCCTGAGCAATCCAAGGATTCTCATTTTGGACGAAGCAACGAGTAGCGTGGATACGGAAACAGAAGCACGTATCCAAGAGGCAATGGACAGACTCATCGCGGGGCGCACCGTATTCGCAATTGCGCACCGGTTATCAACATTACGTCGCGCGTCACGCTTGTTAGTAGTGGAGGGCGGCCAAATAACGGAGTCCGGAACACACGCCGAGTTGTTGGCTAATCCGGAAAGTACGTATCGGACGTTGTATATGATGCAAAGAGAAGTGCAGAAGGCGGTTTAGCGCTTACGCGGCTGCCCGCTACCCGCTGCCAGCTTGTTTCGTGTGAACAGTCAGGACGGAACCGCACGGGCGAATAGCGGGCAGCGGGCAGCGGGTAGCGCCTCAACCACCACCCTCGCGGTTGGAGTACGAATGCGAAAGAATCCAGGAGAAACAAAGTGAAAGCCACCCAACTAGACAACCGAGTCTCCGCCGAGGACCTCTTGATCCCGAAGACTGAGATCATATTGGAGCATCGCAGTGACGGACGGCTGTGGGCGTCAAGCGGAGGACCAACCAAACCGGTGACTGTTCACCGATGTTTTCCCTGGTCGGCACCAACCGAATACGTCTCGTTGCGGGATGATGAAGGAAACGAAATTGTCTTAGTTCGAGATACGAGCGTACTCTCCCCGGCCGCGCAAGCTGCTTTGAGTGATGCACTGGCCGTCGCAGGTTTCTTGCTCGAGATCATCCGTGTCCTCGAGATCGAAGAGGAGATTGAAGTCCGGACGTGGAAGGTTGTCACGGAACAGGGCCCCCGCCAATTTCAGACGGCACGCGATGAGTGGCCGCGAGATTTACCCGGCGGAGGTTTTGTCATCAAAGATGTCGCGGGGGATTTGTATCGTGTCGCGAATGTCCAGACGATGGATGCACGCAGTCGGAAACTGCTATGGGCATTGGTTGACTAGCCACACGCAAACCGCCCGGGAACCTTCGGGCGGTTTGGCGTGATTAACCCAGTGACTAACTCGTGATCAAGCGCGCTGTGCCGCATTGAATACCAAGCCCCTTTATATGCATTGGGTTTGAGTGAATACCACTTCCCGGGGATCGCGCGATACCGTAGTGATGGACGACAAGCCCCCTCGCTACTTTGCCGGCGGGGCACCGCCGCACATCATGCCATGTTCTGCAGTTGACGTACTTCTCTTCCTGCATACCGTTAGCAACACGGGCCGATGGGTTGCGACCCACTTGCGAGAAGAATGCTCGGAGCCCCTTCATTTCGTGATTGGGACCACTTCGATTATTCGTACAAACGCGGATACCATCGATGGCGCGTCGCGGTCTGTCCGCGGCGAGTTCTCGCCACCCTTGAAAACCGACGTTACCGTGGTTCGTACATCCGTTTAAGGTCCTCGTTGTCGTGCGCCGCTGGCCGTTCTGGATCGACCAAAACTCCACTGCCAAAACGCATGCCTGGTCGGAGACCTCGCGCCACAAGATCTTTGATAGTACCCAATCACCCGGCAAACTCGACCGCAACACGGTCCGATTGGTTGATATGAGGCCGCTCCGGCCTGGCCCATTATCACGGTTGGTAATTTGCAGGTTCTGTTGCGCTGAAAGCGATGTTTGAACAACGATCGCCGTAGCGACGACGGTGAAACCAAATCCAATCGCACGTTTCATTTACGATATCCTTTCGATACGAGTCCCCGGGCCGGATACTCCCGACCCCACATCCGACTCATATCGCGACGTTACGCAACAAGAAGGGACACTCATGTTTTCGCGTCAACCCGGCGTGTCCCGAAGCACGTGGCGAATGGTCGCTTCACTACACCTTACGGCGAGGCTCCGAATGCGAAGCGATTCCGTGGGGGTGAAACCGGGTTCGGCGGCGCGGCCCCTGTGATTGACCACCAAGGCGGTCGCCACTGTCCCCTCCTGGCATCGTTTTACATCGTGCCAAACCGTACAGTTTGTATACGCCGCCTCTTGCATACCGCCTGGTACTCTGTCTGAAGGATTTTCTGAGATTTCAGAGAAAAACGCACGAAGACCCTTCATCTTGTGATTCGCACCCGTGCGGTTGTTGGTACACACGCGAAGCCCATCCATTGCGCGCCGTTCCGAGTTCGCTGCAACGGTACGTGACCCTTGGAAACCCCCGGTTGCACCACTCTTGCAGCCGTTTATCAACTCCCCCGTCGTCGTGTACTGCCCGTCTATGTACGACCAGAAATCAGCGATAAGGAGGCATGGCTGGTCTCCCAACTCCCGCCATCTCACCCGGAAAAGAACCCACCGGTTGCCTTGAGGACTCAACACAGTCTGCCGATTCGCATTCGGTCCGCTCCGCCCGGGACTACTCGTTTGGCGACTGACCACCAGATCCGGTACGATCGTTTTTTGCGCGGCGGTCGGGACAGACCCACCAAGAATGGCAGCATTGAGGGCTAGGATCGAAGTCCATTTGTGCACCGGTCGGCTCCGTTCGAAATGGATGACGTTGGTTGTCACACATATCGCGACAGATTGCGCCGGCAGGAGACAAACGATCGACTCAATGACGGACGATTAACCTGCTTGGAGATCGGTCAACTGTAATCGTTGGTGTGTTCGGCGCAGGCAACGCAGTCGGACGCCTAACTACCGCTCCACAACCCCTGTCAAAAGCGCACTCCGAATCCGGCGAGCCCGAAAAGACGCTCGTGGATCCTCCGACAGCGTGTGCGTAATTGTATCGCTGAATTGAAGACGCAGGACAAAGGTTCGCTCTTCGCCATCCCGTCGGACCACGACATCGAACGTCGATCCCTCTTCCCGCCTGTTGTAGGATAAACGGAACCGTTCAACCCACGTCTCATTGCTGACGGCAACCTCGCCCACACGAACCAAGAGATCACCGGGTTCGATACCCGCAATCTGCGCCGCGCTCCCCGACGCCGTGGACGTTACGACAATACCGTCCTGGCTTTGTCCAGTGCTTATTCCGATACGCGGTCCCGACACGGTGTCGGCGGCGAAGACCATACCAGCCAACGGTGCTATGCTATCCCACGGGAATGGTTCACGCCCGTCGATGAATCGATCGTGGAACCAGGCAAACGAGTGGCCACCGGCAGTTCGTTCAACGGTTTGCCACCACTCGTCCAACGTGAACCCTCGCCCTTGCTTGTAGGTCTGTTGGTAGAGATCACGAAGTACATCGTCGAGTGACGCTGCATTGTTGGTCACGTCACGAATCAGGATGTCCAGCATCAACCCTACCAGGGAACCCTTCTCATAGTAGATGCTCGATGTACCGTCGGTGGGGCTTATCCACGTTGAGAGGGATGCATCCTCCAACGCTATGTCGCCGGCATCGATAACGCTTTGCAACTTGAAGTTTGTCAGCAGATAAAACGCCTGTTGAGGCAGGAGTTCTGCGCGAATTAGCGAGAGATCGGCGTAATAGTCGGTGATACCTTCGGAAACCCACAGCAACGTCGTCTGTTGTGGCCGGTCGTACACGTACGGCACCAGTTCCGTGGGACGTAACCGTTTCACGTTCCATGCATGGAAAATCTCGTGGCCCGTGATGAGCGCCAACGAGGGGCTACCCGAGAATTGGTCGTCGTAGATGCCAAGATGCGAGTTGGAATGTTCGAGGGCCGAACCGGATCCACCTCGATCGCCAAAAACCATCAACGTCGTATACGTGTCCCAAGGTGTTTCACCAAATACCTCGGACTGCACGTTGACCATTGCTGCCAGTTGGCCCCACAACGCCGCCCGCTCCCTTCCCTGAAAGGAAGCCTCAGGGTACGTAGCCAACCGATACCAACGTCCGTCGATACGTGTGCTGTCTAAGTCAAACTCCCCTACGAAAACCGGCATATCGACAAGTTCATGGAACGAACTTGCGGTGTACTCACCGGTTTGTCCGGTTGACGTCAAACCTGTTGCGATGTGCCAATCGTCTTCCGTCTCGAGCGTTACGATGGACGCGAACTCGAGATCCGTTCCCTCCGGATAAAGGAAAACATTAGTGCCGTTAAAAAAAGCAAAGTCAGGCTGCGCCCATGCCATGGCGTTGTCGAGCGAATCCGCCATGTATGAGTAGGAGAGGGTTACCACACCATCTTCTGTTGGAAAGATTCGCCACGTATCGTAGTCGGCCTTGTCCCAACGAACACTTTCACCGTCCGTCACCGCCGTGAAGCCAGAAACGTTTCGAGCAAAATTGCTGATCTCGTATGCGCCCGGTGTCCAACTGGGCAAAGAAAGAAGAATTGTTTCAGATGAGCCTGTAGTAAACGTCATCGACACCGCCAGGGCCTTAGACATCGCTGTCTGTCTATCAAACCGAACGGTATAGTGAATATCACCGATCTGCGCAGACTGTGGTGCCGGTACCTGCGCTTTTGTCACTACGGGCAGAACCAGCATCGCCGTTGCAAAGACGACACTCCTACGAGGCTGCGACAACATTGCGTGGCTCCTCAGCTTATGCCGTGAGATGGCTACCGGTAGGATAGTAGAAGGAAGCGTCGCTTCTGTCGACGGCGCCGCTTGCTAGAAGTAGGTTGCGAACGAAAACTGAAGGCTTGCGTGATCTGCAGGGTTGTTGAATCGGTCGTGCCGACGCCCACGCACGTACCCGAACTTGAGCGCTGACTCGCCGGTCGGTCGGAAGTTGATACCAAAGGTGATCTGACGAACGTCGTCGCCGGGAAGGTCGGTGTCGAAGTCGATTGCGTCGAGTCGCACCGCGGCCGAGAATGATGAACGTGGCATCGTGGCAATCCACCCACTGCCGAAAACACGCAGGACGTCTACGTACGCACCACGTTGCGATGTCGCCGCAAAACCCGTCAACCCATCGGGGATACCGATGGATGCTGTCGCAAATTCACCACTCGCCTCCCAACCCGACGAGCTGGCCGAGAAATCGGCGACCCAAATGTGAACCCCCTTGGGATCTTCGACGCGAATGCCTGCGCGATTGAATTCGTTGTAAGACCCGTGATGACCGGAAACACCCAGCTCGACACTAAAGTTGGGACTCCATGCCACTCTGCCGGTGAATGCCGGTGAGGAGTTGTTGTCTTCGAAGTTCGCACTTCCCAGAGGAATACGCGTGCCCTCCGGCGACGCGTCGATCAAACCACTGTTAAAACCGTTGGTCGCGTACACTTCATACGTTGCGCGTCCCAAACCACCGAGGCGAAAGGTTCCAAATAGACCAACGCCCGGTTCAGAGAGCGTAGTACCGAATATGTCCGTGGAAACGAGCGGACGATCCGTAAAATCGTTCATGGGGCTGTCGTGCGAAAGATTGAAACGACCCAAAGGTGTGAGCAACATTCCCGCGCGAAAGTTGATCGAGGGATGCACGCGCAAGTCGATGGCGGCGAACTCCAGTTTGATCACCTGCCCACCCTCTTCTATTTCTATTTCAGAACCGATACGGACAAAGTCTGATACTTCAGTCGCCGTAAACAAGATGAACCGCTTCGCTTCGAAACCACTGCCTTCCGTAATTCCGTCGGCCCGATTCCATTTTGCATGTGCTTCGGCGTAGCCGCCGATGGCCGTTCTTCCAGCAAGGATGGCCAGGTACGGCTTGTCGTACACACCCCCCGCCACGAACGGACGCTCCGGCACGCTATCTTGTTGAGCGTCAACGCGGTAAACCCACACGCTGAGCATGACGAGTACGAGACTCAACAGCTTCATGGTCGTGGTTCGTCCAGTGATATGGTCAGAACACCGTCCGACGAGAGCGCTGTGGCGTAGCGATCCAGCGGCTCCTGGGTCGGTCCACGCAGTACTCTTCCATCACGCGCGTACTGTGAACCGTGACACGGGCACTCGAGTCGCTCGCCCGCAACCTCGACCGTACACCCGCGATGTTTGCAGGTTGGCGAAACCGCCGTGTATCCACCGGCACCATCAGCCA
>JAZDDC010000079.1:0-7281 GCA_036679565.1 Gemmatimonadota bacterium | reverse complement strand
GAATGCCGATACCCGTATCGGTTACGGAGATGGAGAATTCTCCGCTTGCGTAGCGCACCGCAATGCGAACGTGACCGATCTGCGTAAACTTGACGGCGTTGCTGACGAGGTTGACGAGAACCTGCCGCAGGCGGTTAACGTCCCCGCGTACGCGACGCGGTGCGTCGGCGTCATAGTGTACAACCAAGTCGATGCCTTTGTTGTACGCACGTGGCCCAAAGAGCTGCCCAACATCCTCGACCGCCACGAAAAGATCAAATCCTTCCTCGACTAGTTCAATCTTTCCGGCTTCGAACTTCGCAAAATCCAGCACGTCATTGAGAATCGTCATCAACGCCTCGCCTGATCTCACAACTCTTTCAGCGTAACGTTGTTGAGTTTGATCCATGTCCGTATGGAGCAACAATTCTGCCATGCCGAGGATGCCGTTCATCGGCGTCCTTATCTCGTGGCTCATGTTGGCGACGAACGTCGATTTTGCGTGCGATGCGGCCTCGGCGACCTTCCTCTCCTGGATCTCATGTTCCAGCGAGGCGGTGTGGGCGCCGATCTGGGAAACCATGTCATTGAACGAATCGGCGACTGTTTGGAATTCATCATTCGAATTGACTTCGACGGGTGTTGTGAAATCCGCTTGAGTCAATCGGGCAATGCCTTCTTGCAGGCGGTCGAGCGGCGTGAGCGTGCGGTGGATTTGTGAGCTGCTGATCAGGAGTACGGTAGCTACGACAAGAATGGCCGCAAACCATGCTGTCTTTCCCAATCCTTCAACCGGAGCGCGGATTTCCGACAAAGGTTCGGCAAGCACGACTGTCCACGGTTGGGCGCCAAACGCGGCTCCCAACGAAATGGCCGACGTTGCCGCCACATAAGCTTCACCGCTGGGTGTTTCCCACTTTATGTTCTCGACACGGTTCGGTCCTGGCTGGAACCGCGACACCATGGCGTTGATGTCAGAGGAATCCGCGTTCGAGGTGCAGTAAAGGGGAACCTTCTTATCGGTGAGAACGCACAACTTGGTGTATTCCGCTCGAGACTTGTCCACTTCCTCCCAAAGACTGCTCGCCGCAGGTTCTAAGAGAAAAATAATCCGTTCATCCTCGGTTAATTTCATGCTGTGAACGAGCAACGGCCGAGGGTTTTCCGATGACCACCGGAGGACGAGAATCGGTTTGCCTTGGTCTAAGCGCCGCCGTTGATCCGCGGTGAAGTCGGGCAATGCCAGAATTGATCCAATGATGGCAATTGCGTCGTGCCCGGCTTGTTGCACTGTCACGTTGTGATACCACGCAGCGAGGCGATCGGTGGCGAGTCTGCCTGCATTCGTCGAGGTTTGTCCCACCGTGGCCGCGAGGACAGGCATTTGCGAATGCAGGACGGTGAGGTGATCGATGACCGTCATTCCGATGGTCTTCGCGTTCGCGCGGAGGCGATCTAGACTTTGTTCGTCGAGGATGCCAACAATGTGCGTGTAGGATGCGACGGAGAAGACGGCCACGGGGAGCAGAGCGCACGTGATGAACATACCGACGAGACGTCGTGCCACGCGGGTTCGAAATAGTCTACGGTCCAAGGCCACGGTTTTTGCGTCCGCACTCGACTGTTTGGGTACTAATCAAGAAAGCCAACAGATAAAGCGAAGGATCGGCGGTTGTGGGCCGATAACTGTAGGGACGGTAGAGGTCGATGGACGGTTTTACCTCAAGGGACAAGAGTTTTCGCCGATAATGAGTTTGGTGTGTGGTGCAAAGGCGGGTTAACGGTGTCTTCAATAATGGAATCATGCGGACGAGACGACTTCGGACACGCGATGGGTTGGGCTATACCCTCATTGAGCTGTTGGCGGTGTTGGTTATCATCGGTTCATTGTCGGCCATGGCGATGCCCAAGTTCCAGGACATGTTGGACAAGGCACGGGTCGGCCGAGCGATTGGAGACTTGCGGGCCATCCAAGCCGAATTGATGTCAACTGAGAATGCTGATGAAGGCCTGCCTGCTACGCTCGCGGGCATTGGGCGCGGGGGTATGTTGGATCCGTGGGGGAATCCGTACGTGTACGTGCCTTTTGGCAACAAAAAAGGCAATGGCGGGAAGCGCAAAGACCGTTTCTTGGTACCCCTGAACTCAACATTCGACTTGCTAAGCATGGGCAAGGACGGAGGGACGTCTCAAGCGTTAACGGCCAGTGCTGCTCGCGACGACATCATCAGAGCCGACGACGGTGGTTATATCGGCTTGGCGGAGAAGTTTTGATATGAGGCATGAAAAACTCGCGGCCTCTGTCGAAGGTTGCGCGGAGGAGAGGCGTCGCAGTCTCATAGGGTTACCCGTGATCGACGTCAGTGAACCGCGACGGATGTTTCGGCTCGGGCCATTCAAAAAAAGGCAACTCCTACTTCCATCGCTGGCTCTAGTACTTCTCGTTGGCACGGTGGCCGTTCGCCCTACGGAAGAGTCGAGCATACCGGTTCCGATGGAACTGATCGGTTGGTGGAACACAGACGACCTTCGGTACATCGACCGTGGGTTCCGGATCACGTCATCAAGCTTGACGTTGCATGTCCCGGATTCGGGGCCTCGCGTCCGGCCCATCGAAGCGGTGCGTGTTGAGCCTGATGGTAGTGACCGACAATACGAGATCGACTACGCCTCGGAATCCGGAACGATCGTTTTCAATTTCGAGTACTCGCAGGATGGTGCGATTCGTTTCCCTAACCAATCTGGGATGGCCTGGAGGCGTGGAGGGGACCCGGCGGAGAGACTTCAGGCGGTAGCGGACAGTGTCATGCAAATGAACAGGACGTCAGAATTGCCTCCTGGGCTAGCTGACTGCATCATTTCGGTAACGTCTGATCCGAAATCTCGATCTGGACCAGTTAGCTGTGTCACCGAAACCGGTGCATGGGACAAAGAAACGAGCCCGGACGACACTACTCATCAGGGCCGGCCTACGACGAGATAGACAACGACTACGTTCCCGGGGCCGCCACGTTCTCCGCACTCCGATTTCTAAGGGCGCGTATTACGAACGCGGCCATGAGTACGACTGCGAATGCACAAACCACGACCGGGCCGGTCGGCAGGTCCCATCTAAAGGATGCGAATAAACCGAGTACGGTTGCGATCGTTCCGGAGGTCAGTGCCAGTGCGAGCAGGGGCCCGGGTCTGGAGGTGAACAAGAATGCGATCACTGCGGGAATTACCAAGAAGCTGAACACAACGAGTACGCCAGCGATTGCCACAGACTGTGTGACAACGATGCCGAACAGACCGTAAAATAGGAAATCCCACCATCGAACTGACCAGGCGCGTGACTCCGCCTCTTTGGGGTTCAGTGAGATGGTGAGAAACCGGCGGCGTAGGGACCAATGTACAGCGCCGATAACGGCGTACATGGCGGCCGTCCTGGCGATCTGTGGCCATGTCACCCATAGGAGACTACCCGTTAGCAGTTGCTCCACGTGCTCAGACCCGCGGGGTGCTTGCGCCGCCAGCAGAATCGTAAGGGCGGACGCGACCACGTAGACGATTCCGATTATCGCTTCTTGTGGAACGTGTTTGTGTTCGAAACGGCTCACACTGAACAGCGCCGCCGCCATGAGTGTCGCCGCGACCCCCACCCCATACCCTGCGAGGCTTTCAGGAACCCCGGTCAGTTCCGAAATAATGTGTGAGAGGCCCAAGTTGGCTGCAGCCCACCCGGCCGCGGCAACTTGAGCCAGTGCGAGATCGACGAAGATCACGCCGCGGGCGATGATGTGGATTCCCAAATAGCTGTGGATCCCCAGCAAGATGAGAGAAGCAACCAACGCTGGGAGCATGAGTTCCAACATAGCTTGCTATCCTACTCCGATGGGTCTCGGAAAATAGATGCGAGTTGTGTCACCCAGTTGTCGATCAACGCGAAGTAGTCGTCCACACCCTCCGCACCGCTCACCTGGTTTGGCACGATTACGGCAACGGCACCCGTTCGAGATGCTACGCGTTCCACCTGCGATCGGCTGAAATAGTTCGCTGCAAAGAGTACGAGGATCTTCTCTGCACGAATGAAGTCGACCACGTCACGTACGTGGCCGGGCGAAGCGGGAATCCCCGGTTTTGGTTCGACGTACATCGCACACGGGATTCGGAATCTCTCGCTGAAATACGCCCAGTTTTTGTGATAGCACACCATGCGCCCATCGCGGAACGATGCGGCCTGTTCGAGCCATCCGCCGATGTAATCCGTAAGGGGCCGGTCCCGCAATCTCTGTTGCGTCACAAAGTTCCAGAACTCACCAGTCGATGCAAGTTGTACTAGCGTTTCTTCTCCCAGAACCTCGACAAGCTGGGCCCCGAAGAGCCGGTTCAATATTCGCGTTTGAAAGTCGGCCAAGTTCGCATCGTACGATGCCGCGTTACCGGAATCGATGCGCTTCAATCCGTTTGCGATGTTGCGCGCCACAATTAACGCGTTTACCGGGTCGGTGTGAATGTGTGGACTGCCGAATGCGTGTATGTCGCCACCAGTTCTAGACACATTTTGCGGAATATCCAAAAGGCGGACGCCAGAATACGCTGTTACGTGACCCGGTGCGCCTTCGAGTACCCGCGGATTGTTGGCGCGGTCCAGTAGCGCGGGCACCCATAGCTCGAGGTCTAAACCTGTGCTCACGAACAGGTCTGCGCCGCGAATCATTGCGGCAAAACTCGGGCGGGCGTTGACGAAATGCGGATCCACGTCGCCTCGTGCGATCGATTCCACATCGGCGAGATCTCCGGCAACCTCTCTCGCTAGCGCGGCATATGTCGGGAGTGTGGTGACGACTTTGACACGGTCTTGCGCCTGGACACCAGACGAAACGTGTGAGAGGAGTACGCCAATTGTTACGCTGAGCGACGCTGTGTGCTTTAAGCTGTTGAACATGGTCCTATGCCTTCCTCGACCCAATGGCCGCTCAATACGTTTCATGTTTGTGCGGTCCCATTGCCCACACGAACTGTAAGAGCACGGTGTGGTTTGCGTCTCCGCCCGATGGTCGCAACATATTGTACTGCAGTCGCAGGCGAACCCATTCGCTTTGCCACCACGTCAAACTAGGAACCAGTTGAAAAATGTTGGGAGTGTTGTCAACGAAGTTCACGTGGTCGGCGCGAGTTCCCAATATCCATTGGCGGTTGAGTCGGTAGTTGGCTTGTAGATATCCACCATTGCCGGACAATGTTTCCGGGCCTGCGTTTTGTTCGAGGAAATACCATTCGCCCTTAAGTTGCAGATCTTGATACGATCCCGCACCGGGATTCCAACGGAATGCCAAATCGAGACCGAGCAGCCGAGATTCGAGGTCGGCTTCGCTGTTCTTCCCATACACGCCGGTCGCACCGAGTTGGAGATACGAAGCACTACTAATGTCAAAGAAGTTCTGGAGGCGCCCCAAGTAACTCATTTGGGAGCCCCGTTCAAACAGAACTTCGTTGCTTCCCCGCGCCACCTCGAACGTCAGCGATTGCGTGACGGAGCCAAGGGTGATCGTTGGAAGTGCGATCGATGCTCCCGTTTGTATCAGTCCGTCTTCGCCGAGGAATGTTGTGGTCGCGAGTGGTCGTTCTACTTCGGGTAACGCATGTGTGTGCCACCGATTGTACAGTCCGATTTCTTGGCGAAACTTTCCAATCTTCGCGCCCAACCCACCGGGTAGCCCAACCCAATACATGTACCCCTCTTCGATTTCGAACGTACGGGCTTCCTCAACCGGCGCTGAACCGTTCGCCGCGGGAGCCTCAGGCTCCGGGGCCCCGGCAATCTCAAAGTCTTCCTCACGCGTTATGAAGACCTTCGTGCGGGTGTACGGATCGAGGGCGGCTTGAAACGAAAACTCGAACTCACGAGGTGTGCCGGTGAATGCAGCGGACTCTTGGCTCGCCGCTGACATACTGCCCACCACGTCTCCGGTGACGCTGATCTCTGGATTGAGAATCTGTAGATTGCGTGTTCGACTTTGGCCCTCGGCGTTTGACGCCGTCTCACCCGCCGCGGCGCGCGCAGCGGTTCGCAATGCTGCCACCTCGTCTATCGCTTGCGTCGTATCTCGTTGTGATGCTCGTAGGTCCGCCACCACCCGCTCCAGTGAATCAAGGCGGCGGAGCAGTGAACGCAACATCGTGGTCGTCGAATCTTGTTGAGCGTGACCCGGCTGTGGCAGGCCGAACGATAGCGTGACGAGGGTGACTATTCTCAAAGTCACCAGCATCATCATCTGTCCGCCGGGCGGCGTGGTTTCTGTGAACAAATCCCGTCCCTTGATTTTCCGTTATCGACGTGAACAATCGAGGCGACCCGCGTGCATCACGGACCTGCCTTGACTGAACTCAATTGTCTTTTTGGGGAATCAGGGCAGTGGTGGGGCTCTTGGTATCTGAGGGCTGGGTGCGGCTGATCGAACTGGTCGATGTGCTATGAGGTGGAAATCGGAATGTTGGCGTGTTTCGGAGTTGCGGACTCGTGCGCGACCGGGATTGGCACTTGGCAGGTCAAGAATTCGGCAAAGCTGGCAGTACGCATCGTGGCTCGGGCTGCAATAGACGTTGGACTGAGCCTCGACATGGGCAAGGTGTCCGGCCGTGCGGGCTTCGAGAACTGCGTCCACGCCCGGTGCGGTCAGCAGCACACCAAGATATGCCAATAGATTGGCTGCTCTGGTGAAACGCCTCAACCGGTTGTGCGATATCAACTTAGTACACCAAGCGCTGTTCATTGGTTTCAGGAAACAAACTCGGGTCCCGGCGGACGTTGCGCAAGGTCAGTTGCCCACCACTGGCCCAAATCAACGCTGGGGCACCTGTCTTCGTAATCGGTGTATCTTTCCACGCGCCCGAAAAAGGGCCACAACCTGAGACGACGAGTCGTGTCGATTCGTCCGCATTGATCTGTTTCACAGGACTTACCAAATGCAGAAGTTTATTTGTTTGATTTACGCCGTTTTCGTATTGGGGGTCCTTTCCTCGCCGGCCTCCGCACAGGGTTTTGGTAGCGCGGTGGCCGTTGGTGATGGCGAAGTTTTTGTCGCGGAACCGATGAACGAAATGGATCCGGGCGCTGTGTACGTTTACCGCAAGACCGCCAGCGGTGAGTGGCGGTCCGTTGTCCAACTGATGGGCTCCGATGCTATGGACGGAGATCATTTTGGCCGTGCCATAGCGGCCGATGGAAACACCCTGGTAGTTGGTGCCACGGTTGTCGATGACACCAAGGGTGCTGCCTATGTATTTCAGAAAAACAGTTCCGGCAACTGGACGCAGGTC